>RFJN01000270.1 GCA_003694875.1 Planctomycetota bacterium
CTGCCGGCCGCCCTCGAGGCGGCGGTGGACGAGGCACGCGCGGCCTGGCTCGGTGCGCGCGCCGACGAGACCCCGCTCGCGGTCCGCTCCTCGGCCCCGCACGAGGACAGCGCGGCGAGCAGCTTCGCAGGCCACTTCGAGACGCGCCTCGGGGTGCGCGGCCGCGAGGCGCTGCGCGTCGCGGTGCGCGCCGTGCTCGCGTCCTCGCTGTCCGAACGGGTCATAGCGGCCGCGGCGCGCACCGGTCTCGCGCTGCTGCCGCCCCGCATGGCGGTGCTCGTGCAGCGCCTGGTCGAGCCCACGTGCGCCGGGATCCTGTTCACCCGCGATCCGGTGACCGGTGCGCAGCGCATGGTGGTGGAGATGGTGCGCGGCAGCGGGGAGGCGGTCGCCTCGGGCCGCGTGGAGCCCGCACGCTTCACGATCGATCGCGCCACCGGTGCGATCGAGCGCGCCGGCGGCGACCCCGCGCTCTCGCCGGCACCCGCGACGCTGCACGAGCTCGCCGCGCTCGGCCGGCGCGTCGAGGCGCTGTTCGGCGGACCGCAGGACCTCGAGTGGGCGATCGAGAACGGCCGCGCCGTGCTGCTGCAGAGCCGCCCCATCACCGGGCTCGGCACCGCGGCGCGCCGCGAGGGGCGGGGCGATTTCTGGACCTCGGCCAACTCGCAGGAGGCGCTCGCGGGCCCGGTCACGCCCATGACCTACACCCTCATGCTGCCCTTGATCGAACGCGGCCGCCGCGCCGCCTTCGAGGCGCTCGGGGTGGGGCCGCTGCCGGGCGCCTACATGCGGCGGCACCTCGGGCGCGTCTACTTCAACACCGACTACTTCCGCCGCTTCCTCGAGCGACTTCCCGGCGCGCCCACCGAGATCTTCGACATGCTGCTGTTCGGGGACGCGACCCGCGGCAGCGCGTTGCGGCTGCAGTTCGAACGGCTGCGGCCGAGTCCGCGGCTGCTGCGTCTCGGCGCGCTCGTGGCGCGCACGTGGTGGAGCGCGCAGCGGCGCATGGACGCGTTCGTACCGCGGCTCGAACGCGCGCTGCGGCGCATGCAGGGCCGGGATCTCGCGCGCGCGAGCACGCCGGCGCTCGTCCGCCAGCTTCTCGAGGCGCGCCGGCTCATGGAGCACGGCTTCCGCCTGCACGTGCTCGGCTCCGCCATGGCGGGCGCGCACTACCTGCTGCTCAGCAAGTGGCTGCAGGCGTACTGCGGCGATCGCGGCCAGGGGGCGGTCGACGCGCTGCTCGAACGCGCGCACCGCGCCGCGACCGCGCAGGCCTACGACGCGCTGCTCGCGCTCGCCGAGCAGGCACGCACCCAGCCCGCCCTGGCCGCCTGTCTCCGGCGCACCGCGCAGCCGGAGGGCGGCGAGCCGGCCGACCGCCTCGCCGCACTCGAGGCCGTGCCGGGTGGCACCGCGCTGCGGGAGGGGATCGAGCGCTTCCTCGCGCGCTACGGCCACCTCTCGCGCACCGAGGCCGAACTCGCCGCGCCGCGCTGGCGCGAGGACCTCGACTACGTCTTCGACGTGTTGCGCCACCTGCTCGAGCGCGAGCCCGCAGCGGGCGACCGCTCCCCGGGTCGCGTGCGGCGCCGCGACGGGATCCGGCGGGTGCACGCGGCGCTGCGCCGTCGCTCGCAGGCGCTCGCACCGCTGCAGCGGCTCGTGTTCACCCAGCTTCTGCGCTGGGCCGAGCGCTACGCCCCCTACCGCGAGAACATGCGCTTTCACGCGCTGCGCGCCTACGAGCAGGTGCGGCGCGTGCTGCTCGAGTTCGGACGCCGACTGCATGCGCGCGGGCTGCTCGAGACGCGCGATGACGTGTTCTTTCTGCAGTGGTCGGAGCTGCCCACCGTGCTCTCGCTGCCACCGGGCACCGAGCAGGCCGCGCGCTGGCGCGAGCGCGCACGCGCGCGCCGCGAGGCGTTCGAGCGCTTCTCGCGCGCGCAGGCGCCCAAGTTCATCTGGGACGACGGCAGCCCCGCCCCCGCCCCCGCGCGACGGCACCCGGTGGGCGGCCAGGCGGCGTTTCTCGAGGGGGTGGCGGTCTCGGGCGGCGTCGTGCGCGGGCGGGTGCGACGCTGCGATCGCCTCGAGGACGCGCTCGAACTCGCGCCCGACGAGATCCTGCTCGCGCGCCTCGCGCCCCCCTCCTGGACGCCGGCGTTCCTGCTCGCGCGCGGGGTGATCCTCGATATCGGCGGCATGCTCTCGCACTGCGCGGTGATCGCACGTGAGCACGGCATCCCGTGCGTCGTCGGTGTGCGCGAGGGGACCGAGCTGCTGCGCGACGGCGAATGGGTTACCCTCGACGCCTACGCCGGGCGGGTGTACGTGCACCGCGACGAGGTGACCCGGGACGCGACGGGCGGGCAGCGTCGGACCGACACGGAGCGGACGGGAACGGAACCGAGGGGAGGTTGAGATGGCACTGCGCGTCGCAATCAACGGCTTCGGCCGGATCGGTCGCATGGTCTTTCGCGTGCTGTGGCAGCGGCGCGACGAGATCGAGGTCGTGGCGATCAACAACGTGCCCTACAACATCACCGGCCTGTGCAACCTGCTTCGCTACGACTCCTCCTACGGCCGCTTCCCGGGGCGGGTCGAGGCGCAGGAGCACGCGCTCGTGGTCGACGGCGTGCGCATTCCGGTCCACGACATCCCCGAACCGGCGAAGCTGCCGTGGGGAGAGCTCGGGGTCGATGTCGTGCTCGAGTCGACCGGCGTCTTCCGGCGGCGGGCGCAGTGCGCGCAGCACCTCGAGGCGGGCGCCAAGCGCGTGGTGCTGTCCGCGCCGGCACGCGACGAGGTCGACGCCACGGTGGTGCTCGGGGTGAACGACGCGATCCTGCGCCCCGAGCACCGCATCGTCTCCAACGCCTCGTGCACCACCAACTGCCTCGCGCCGGTGGCGAAGGTGCTGCACGAGCGGTTCGGCCTCGCGCGCGGGCTCATGACGACGGTGCATGCGGTCACCAACGACCAGGCGCTGCTCGACGTGGTCCACCGCAAGGATCCGCGTCGGGGTCGCGGCGCGGCCTACAACATCGTGCCGACGAGCACCGGGGCGGCGAAGGCGGTGGGGCTCGTGCTGCCCGAGCTCGCCGGGCGCCTCAACGGCATGGCCATGCGGGTGCCGGTGCCGGTCGGCTCGATCGTCGATCTCGTGGCCGAGACCGAGCGGCCGGTCACCGTGCAGGCGGTGCACGACGCGATGCGGGAGGCGTCCGAGGGCGCGCTGCGGGGGATCCTCGCCTACAACGACGACTGGATCGTCTCGAGCGACATCGTCGGACGCAGCGAGAGTTCGATCTACGACGCGACGCTGACGCTCGGGCTCGGCGAGCACATGGTCAAGGTCTGCTCGTGGTACGACAACGAGTGGGGCTACGCCTCGCGCTGCGCCGACCTCATGCACAAGCTCGCCGGCTTCGGAGACTGAGACCGTGCAACCGCGACGAACGATCGCCGAGACGCCGGTGCGGCGCGGCGAGCGCGTACTCGTGCGCGTCGACTACAACGTGCCGCTCGAGGCGGGCGAGGTCACAGACGACCGCCGCATCCGGGCGAGCCTCCCCACGATCGGCAACCTGCTCGAGCGCGGGGCGTGCGTGCTGCTGCTCTCGCACCTCGGGCGTCCGAAGGGCCAGGTGCGCCCGGAGCTGAGTCTGCGGCCGGTGGCGCGGCGGCTCGCGCACCTGCTGCCCGAGCACCCGGTGCGCTTCGTCGAGGCCTTCGACGGGCCGTCGGCCGCCCCCGCTGTGGCGCAGGCGCAGCCCGGCGACGTGCTGCTGCTCGAGAACCTGCGCTTCCACCCGGGCGAGGAACGCAACGATCCCGACTACGCCGCCGGGCTCGCGCGGCTCGGCGAGCTGTTCGTCTCCGACGCCTTTAGCATCTGCCACCGCGCGCACGCCTCGGTGGTGGGAATCGCCGCCACGCTGCGGGCGGTGGCCGGGCTCGCGCTCGCCGCCGAGCTGCGCGCCCTCGCGCCGCTGCTCGCGATCGACCGCACGAGCCCCGAGCCGCCCCGGCCGTTCGCGCTCGTGGCGGGCGGGGCGAAGGTCTCGGACAAGATCGGGCTGCTCGAGGCGCTGATCCCGCGTCTCGACGTGCTGCTGATCGGTGGCGCCATGGCCTACACCTTCCTGCGCGCACGCGGCGAGCCCACCGGACGCTCGCGCGTGGAGGAGGACCGGATCGAACTCGCGGCGCGTCTGCTCGCGCTCGCCGAACAGCACGGCAGCCGCGTCGTGCTGCCGCACGACCATGTGGTGGCGCCGTCGCTCGACGCACCGCCGGAGGCGGTGGAGGTCGTGCGCGAGATCCCGGCCGACCGCATGGGGCTCGACGTGGGACCGTCCACGCGCTCGCTCTACACCAAGCGGCTGCGGGCGGTGCACACCGCGATCTGGAACGGGCCGCTCGGGGTGTTCGAGCGGCCGCCGTTCGCCGAGGGCACGCGGGCGATCGCGCACGCGTTCGCCGAGCTCGCCGAGCGCGGCGGCACGGCGGTGGTCGGAGGCGGTGAGACGGCGGCAGCGGCCGAGCGATTCGGCGTCGCGCAGCGGGTCAGCCACGTCTCGACCGGCGGCGGCGCGTTTCTCAAGTTCCTCGAGGGCAAGCCGCTGCCGGGGGTGGCGGTGCTCGAGCCGGCGGAGGGCTGAGGCGTGACCGACACAGCACGGTCCGGGCGGCTTCCCGTCGTGATCGCCCCCTCGATCCTGTCGAGCGACTTCACACGCCTCGGCGAGGAGATCCGGCGCATCGAGCGCGGCGGCTGCGACCGGATCCACGTCGACGTCATGGACGGCCACTTCGTGCCCAACCTCACGATCGGCCCTCCGGTGGTGCGCGCGCTGCACCGCGTGGCGAGCCGTCCGCTCGATGTGCACATCATGATCGACGATCCGGACCGGTGGTACGGCGCGTACTGCGACGCCGGCGCGGCCGGCCTCACGTTCCACGTCGAGGCGAGCCGCGATCCGGCCGCGACGTGCCGCGCGATCCGCGAGCGCGGGGTGCGACCGGCGATCGCCTTCAAGCCGGCGACCCCGATCGAGCCCTACGCCGAGGCGATCGAGGCCGCCGACATGGTGCTGATCATGACGGTCGAGCCGGGCTTCGCCGGCCAGAGCTTCCTGCCCGGCCCGCTCGCCAAGGTGCGCGCGCTGCGCGAACGCATGGGCGAGCGGATCGAGATCGAGGTCGACGGCGGGATCAACGACGAGACGGTCGTGCAGGCGGCCGCCGCCGGCGCCAACGTCTTCGTGGCCGGCAGCTACGTGTTCCGGCACGACGACGTGGCGGTGCCGATCGCGCGGCTGCGCGAGGGGGCGCGCCGGGCGCGCGGCGAGCCGGTGTGAACGCGTTCACTCCCCCCGCGGCTCGAAGCGCAGCGCGACCGAGTTGATGCAGTAGCGCCGCCCGGTGGGCGGCGGACCGTCGTCGAAGACGTGCCCGAGGTGGCCGCCGCAGCGCGCGCAGTGCACCTCGGTGCGCCGCAGGAACCAGCTGCGGTCCTCCTCGGTGCCCACGCGCCCGGGATCGATCGGCGCCCAGAAGCTCGGCCACCCGGTGCCCGAATCGTACTTCGTCTCCGAGGAGAACAGCGGCGCGCCGCAGCCGGCACACCGGTAGATGCCCGCCCGCTTCTCGTTCCACAGCGCCCCCGTGAAGGCGCGTTCGGTCCCGCGTTGCCGCAGGACCCGGTACGCCTCGGGCGAGAGGCGCTCGCGCCACTGCGCCTCGGTACGCGGCAGCGCCGCGCTCTCTCCCGGCTCCATTCGCTCGTGCACCGTCGCTGCTCCCTGTCCGCGCGGCGGCTCGACAGCACCCCGCCCCCCGCAGCCGAGCACCGCCCCGAGCAGCGCCCCGAGGGCCGCACAACCCGCCCGCCGTCTCGCCACGACCGCCCTCCCGCTCGCCGCCCCGAACTGATACGATCGGCAGCTCGCGATCGTGAGCCGCACAACCGCAGGGAGGCGCAGGTGGACGCACCGGCTTCGAGGCGCATCGAACGACCCGATCGCCACAGCTACTACATGGGCATCGCGCTCGCGGTTCGCCGGCGGGCCAACTGTCTCGGCAGCCGGGTGGGGGCGGTGCTCGTGCTCGAGGACCGCGTGATCGCCACCGGCTACAACGGCACCGCCCAGGGGCTGCCGAACTGCGACGAGGGGGGCTGCGAGCGCTGCGCCAACCGCACGCGCTACGGACGCGGGCAGGGCTACGACGTGTGCGTGTGCGTGCACGCCGAGCTCAACGCGCTGCTCAGCGCCGCGCGCTTCGGCATCCGGTGCGAGGGGGCGGCGATCTACACGACGCTGCAGCCGTGCTTCGGCTGCGCGAAGGCGCTC
>RFJN01000271.1 GCA_003694875.1 Planctomycetota bacterium
CTCGCTCGATGACGTGGTCAAGACGACCGTCTACCTCGCGAGCATGGACGACTACGCCGCCATGAACGAGGTCTACGCGCGCTTCTTCTCGGGATCGAAACCGGCGCGTGCCGCCGTCGAGGTGGCGCGGTTGCCGCGCGACGTTCGCGTCGAGATCGACTGCATCGCACATCTCGGCTCGGCGTGATCGGTTCGCGACGGGCTGCGGCGGACGGCGCGCGCCCCGACGGCGTGGCGAACGCGCCGCTTCTTCGCGTCACCGATCTGCGGCTCGAGGTGCCGGGCGCCACGGGTCCGGTCGCCGCCGTGGACGGTGTCTCTCTCGAGATCGCAGCCGGGCGCGTGCTCGCGCTCGTGGGCGAGAGCGGTTCGGGCAAGTCGCTCACCGCGCTCGCGATCGCGCGGCTGCTGCCCGACGGTGTGGTGCGACGCTCGGGACAGCTGTGGTTCGAGGGGGTCGGGGCGCTCGAGAGGCTGCCCGAGCGCGCCATGCGGGCGGTGCGCGGCGCCGAGATCGGGTTCGTGTTCCAGGAGCCCATGAGCGCGCTCAATCCCGTCATGCGCGTGGGAGAGCAGGTGCGCGAGGCGATCGAGGCGCACCGGGGGCGGCCGCGTGGGCGCGCGGCGCGGCAGCGCGCGATCGAGCTGCTCGCGCAGGTCGGGATCCCGGAGCCGGAGCTGCGCTATCGCGCCTATCCGCACGAACTTTCGGGCGGCATGAAGCAGCGGGTCTGCATCGCGATCGCGCTCGCGGCCGGCCCGCGGCTGCTGCTCGCCGACGAGCCGACCACCGCCCTCGATGTGACCGTGCAGGCGCAGGTGCTCGAGCTGCTCGCCGCGCTGCGCCGCCGCAGCTCGCTCGCCATGCTGCTGATCACCCACGATCTCGGGGTGGTGGCGGAGCTCGCCGACGGGGTGGCGGTCATGTACGCCGGGCGGGTGGTCGAGCAGGCGCCGGTCGAGGTGCTGTTCCGCGCGCCGCTGCACCCCTACACCGTGGGGCTGTTCCGCTCGCTGCCGCGGCTCGACGGCCCGCGTGGGCGGCTCGTGCCGATTCCGGGCAGCGTGCCGCCGCCCGGCGAGCGCCCGGCGGGCTGCCCGTTTCGCAACCGCTGCGCGGCGGCGGTGGCGCGCTGCGCCGAGCAGGAACCCCGGCTCGAGAGCGTGGCGCAGCGACACGCGGTGGCGTGCTGGCGTCCGGGGGCGGTCACGCCATGAGCGGCGGGGGCGGGGCGCTGCTCGAGGTGCGCGGGCTCGAGGTGCGCTTTCCGGTGCGCGTGCGCGGTCGGCGCCGGGCGCTGCGGGCGGTGGATGGACTCGATCTCGAGATCGGGCCCGGTGAGACGCTTGCGCTCGTGGGCGAGTCGGGCTGCGGCAAGAGTACGACCGCGCGTGCGATCCTGCGGCTCGTGGAGCCGCACGCGGGTCGGATCGTGTTCGAGGGCCGCGAGATCACGGCGCTGCGCGGCCGGCGGCTCAAGCCGGTGCGCCGCCGGATGCAGGTGGTCTTCCAGGATCCGTACGGCTCGCTCGATCCACGCATGCGCGTGGGGCAGATCGTGGCCGAGGGGCTCGTGATCCACCGGATCGGGACACGCCGCGAGCGGGCGCAGAAGGTGGCGCGGCTGCTCGAGCGGGTGGGGCTCGATCCGCGCTGCGCCGATCGCTATCCGCACGCGTTCAGCGGCGGGCAGCGGCAGCGGATCGGGATCGCGCGGGCGCTCGCGCTCGACCCGAGCTTCATCGTGTGCGACGAGGCGGTCAGCGCCCTCGACGTCTCGATCCAGGCGCAGGTGCTCAACCTGCTCGCCGAGCTGCAGCGCGAACGCGGCATGGCCTATCTGTTCATCGCCCACGACCTCGCGGTCGTGCGGCACGTGGCGCACCGGGTGGCCGTCATGTACCTCGGACGGATCGTGGAGCGCGGCCCCGTGGACGCCGTCTTCGAGAGACCGCTGCACCCCTACACCCGGGCGCTGCTCGCGGCGATCCCCTCGGCCGACCCGGCGCGACGCACGATCGGCTCCGGCGCGCGCAACCCGTGGCGCGTCGCGGGCGACCCGCCGAGTCCGGTCGATCCGCCCTCGGGCTGCCCGTACCGCACGCGCTGTCCCGTGGCGGTCGCCGCGTGCGCCGAGCCGCCGATTCCCCGCGTCGAGGCGGCGCCGGGACACGTGGCGTGGTGTCGGCGACCGGACGCCGAGCCTGCGCCGGCGCATGGCGACTCGCAGGGCGCGCACCTATAATCCGGCACGCGGCGGTGGGAGGACGAGGCACGGCATGGAACCGGAATCGCTCGAAGAGGTGCGGATCAAGCGCGTCGTGATGACCCCGCAGCTCGCCGGCCAGGAGGCCCTGGGCGCCACGGCGGTGCTGATCGGCAACGACGAGAAGACGTTCGCGATCTACATCGGCCCCTACGAGGGGGCGGCGCTGATCCGCGAGCTCAAGGACGAGCGGCCGGCGCGGCCTCTGACCCACGACCTGATCAGCTACGTGCTCGACGGCTTCGACATCGAGATCCGGCGCGTGATCCTCTCGGATCTGATCGACGGCACCTACTACGCGACGCTCGTGCTCGAGCAGAAGGTGACCGACGACAACGGCGAGTGGGTGGGGCGGCGCAACGAGGTGCGCATCGACGCGCGCCCGAGCGACTGCCTCGTGCTCGCGCAGAAGGAGAAGCGTCCGATCTACTGCACGCGGACGCTGCTCGACAAGGTCACCCACGTCTCCGAGGCCAACCTGCCGGGGCTCGAGGACGCTCCGCCTTTCACCAAGCCCGACTTCCTCGAGCAGGACTGGAGCGATCCCGGCGAGTTCGGCTCCGAGGACGACGAGATCGTCTGAGGGGCTGTCCGGAAGGGGGCGGCGAGCGGTGACGCGGGACGGGGGAGAGACGCCGGTGCGTGACCTGCTGCGTCGCCTCGAGGCCGAGCTGTCGTTGCTCGGGGTGCTCGGCGCCGACGCCGTGCCGCTGCCCCGGGCCGCTCGCGGGAGCGCGGCGTCGCCGCGCGATCCGACCCGGAGCGAACCGTCGGGGCGGCCGCCGGTCGCTGGCGGGAACGCGGCGCCGCTTGCGTCTCGTGCCGGCTTGGCGGACGCCGAACTCGCCGCGCTCGCGAAGGAGGTGGCCCGCTGCACCCGATGCCCCCTCGCGCGCACGCGTCGCAACACGGTCTTCGGCGAGGGGAGTTCGAGTGCGCGGCTGCTGTTCGTGGGCGAGGGGCCGGGGGCGGAGGAGGACCGCACGGGGCGGCCCTTCGTGGGGCGCGCCGGTCAGCTTCTCGATCGCATGATCGCCGCGATGGGGCTCGCGCGCGAGGCGGTCTACATCGCCAACGTCGTCAAGTGTCGGCCTCCGGGCAACCGCACCCCGACCGCCGACGAGGTGGCGTGCTGCCTTCCGTATCTCGAGCGGCAGATCGCCGCGATCGATCCGGAGCTGATCGTGGCGCTCGGAGCCAGTGCGGCGCGGGCGCTC
>RFJN01000272.1 GCA_003694875.1 Planctomycetota bacterium
GATCTGCACTCCGGGGATCACCACGAGCTTGACGAGCACCCCCTTCTCGATCAGCCGCATGTCGTCGACCTTGCCCACCTCCATGCCGGAGATGCGCACCACGTTCCCCTTGCGCAGCCCCGAGACCCCCTTGTCGAAGTAGACGAACAGCTTCTTCGGGGGATTGAACGGATTGACCCCGCTCACCACGACGGTGAAGAAGGCGAGGGTTCCGAGGATGGCGAAGAAGACCACGCCGACGATCAGTTCCTTGGTGGTGGCACCCTTCATGACGTGTGGTTCCCCCCGGCGGGCTCGGCCGCGGCAGCGGCGCTCTCGTCGTCGGTCGCGGCGGCATCGCCCGTGATCGGGCCGTGCAGCTCGCCGCGCACGAACTGGCGGACATAGGGATTGTCGGAGTTCATGAACTCGTCCGGCGGCGCCTCGAAGATCAGCCGCCCCTTGAACAGCAGCACGATCTTGTCGGCGATCCGGCGCGCGCTCGCCATGTCGTGGCTCACGACGACCGAGGTCACCCCGGTCTTGTCGCGGGTCTCGATGATCATCTGGTCGACCGCGGCGGTCATGATCGGGTCGAGCCCGGAGGTGGGCTCGTCGTACAGCACGAAGGTGGGGTCCCAGATCAGCGCGCGCGCGAGCCCGACCCGCTTCTTCATGCCGCCCGAGATCTCGGGCGGGGTGCGGTCGCGCGCCTTCTCGACGTGCAGCAGCGTGAGCTTCTCCATGACGCGCTGCTCGATCTCGTGCTCGGGCATGCGGGTGAGTTCGCGCAACGGCAGCGCCACGTTCTCGAAGACCGTCAGCCAGTTGATCAGCGCCGCGGACTGGAAGAGGTAGCCGAACTTGCGGCGCACCCGGATCAGCTGGTCACGGTCGTAGTCGGTGATGTCCTCGCCGTCGACGATCACCCGGCCGCGGTCGGGCTTGAGCAGCCCCACCATGTGCTTGAGGGTGACGCTCTTGCCGGTGCCCGAGCCGCCCACGATCACGGTGGTCTTGCCGCGCTCGATGTGCAGTGTCAGCCCGCGCAGGACGTGGTTGTCGCCGAACGACTTGTGGACGTCGAGCAGGGTGATCCCGTCGTCGGTGGGCAGCCCCGCGGCGCAGGAGGCGGGGGCGGCCGGTGTGGGCTCGGGCATCAGTCGCCTCCTCCGAGCGAGCCGCCGTAGAAGACGGCGGTGATCACGTAGCCGAGCACCATGATCAGCAGGAACGAGGTGATCACGGCGGTGCGCGTCGCCTGGCCCACCCCGGGCGCGCCGCCGCGGGTGCGCAGCCCCTTGCCGCAGCCCACCGCGGCGATCACCATGCCGAAGATCAGCGCCTTGAACAGCCCGGTGTAGATCGCCTTGAGGTCGAGGATGTTGATCGCCTGGTAGTAGTAGCCGCTGAAGGTGACGCCGAGCTGGTAGTAGCCGACCACCATGCCGCCGAGGTTGCCGAGGATGTTCGAGACGACGGTGAGCAGCGGCGTGACGACCATCATGGCGACGAGACGCGGCATGACGAGGAAGCGGTTGACGTCGATCGACATCACCTCGAGCGCCTCGATCTCCTCCGAGACCGCCATGGTGCCGATCTCGGCGGCCATGGAGGAGCCGACGTTGGCGGTGAGGATCAGCGCCGTCATGAACGGTCCCATCTCGCGCGCCATGGAGATCGCCACGAGCGAGCCGACGAGGTCCTGCTGTCCGAACTTGGCGAGTTCGATGCCGGCGGCGAGGGCGAGGATCATGCCGGTGAACATGCCGACGAACGCGACCACGCCCAGGGAGCCGATGCCGTTGACGTAGCACTGCCGCAGCACCTCGTGGCGCTTGGCGAGCAGTGCGCGCGACCACAGCAGCGCGCGCCAGGTCATGATGACGTCGGAGCCGGCGTTGCGCATGTACGCGAGCAGCCGCTGCCAGCTGCGCGAGGGCGCGAGCAGGGTCTGCAGGATGAAGCCCGGCCGTTCGCCGAACGCGATCTCGTCGCTCACCGCCCGTCCCCGCCTCCCCAGCGCGGCCACTCCGGCAGCCAGAACAGCCGGAGGGCCTTCTTGTTACCATGGCGCACGTAGCGGAACAAGCCGAAGAGCAACGCGGTGTCGCGCTCACTGCCGTCGTTGCGCTCGTAGTCCCAGAACAGCCACGGGTGCACGATCGACCAGTGGCTGCGTGCGGTCTCGTGCTGCTGGTATAGCCCCCACAAGAGCAGCAGCCACTTGCGTTCGCCGCGGCTCTGCCGCTCGTAGATCCGGGTCAGCGGGTTGTAGATCGCCTCGAACGCCCCCTCGGGGTCGTTGAACCACAGCGGCGAGATGAGGTTGAGCGTCGTGCGGCCGTCGGCGTGCCGCTTGTAGCGCAGCAGCGGCCAGAGCTTGAAGGTGCGGGTGCTCGGGCCGTCGCGTCCCGGCTGCGGATCGCGCGCGTAACTCCACAACAGCGGCAGGAAGTACCACTTGCGGTCACGGAACTGCGGCGTGTCGTGCCGCTCCCAGCGCCAGATCGGCCACAGCGCGAAGTAGCGCTCCCACGCGTCGTAGCCCTTGCCGAAGCTCAGCGAAAGCCGCCGCTCGCGGTGGCCCCACAGCGGCCACAGGTCGGTGCGCCGGCTCGTGCGCCCGCGGCCCACGATCACGAAGGGAAACGGCGCGCGCAGCTCCCAGTACGGCCCTCCCCCATAGGTCGTGCGGTTCTCGCGATAGCGAAACAGCGGCCACAGCGCCTCCCAGCCGCTCGTGCCCGGCCCCTCGTAGCGGCCGAACAGCGGCCACAGGAACCAGCCGCGCTGCTCCTTGCCGCGGGTGTTGACGTTGAGCCGGTACGAGGACCACAGCGGCCACAGGATGTTGGTGCGCTCCCACGCGAGCCGTCCCTCGCGGTCGTGGCGGGTGTAGTGGGCGTACAACGGCAGGATGCGGAATCCGGCGTAGCCGCCGCCGTGCACCCAGTTGACGAGCGGGAACAGGATGTTGTGGCTGATCTTGGTGCCGCCCACCACGTGGTCGCGGGCGTAGACGTACAGCGGCGGCAGCACCCAGCCGATGTGGTCCTTGCCGAACTTGCCCTTGAGGGTGCCGCCGAACGGCAGGATCGTGAGGTAGCTGCCCTCGTCGCGCGAGCGGCCGTAGAGAACCGGGCCGGCGATGACGTCGAGATCGACGAAGCCGGCCGGATCGATCCGCTTCTGGTAGACCGGCGCGCCGAAGAAGCGCAGCTCGCGTTCGCGCCCGTTCTCGCTCCAGCCGAACGCGGGCCACAGCGCGTAGTAACGGGTCTCTCCCGTCTCGCGATCGTGCTTGCGTGCGCTCAGCAGCGCCGGCACGCTCGTCCATTCGGTCTCCGCGATCGTCTCGTGCTCGTACAGCAGCGGCACGTGGGTGCTGTCCGGCGGACCGATACAGCCCGCGAGCAGGACGCAGGCGAGCGCGGGCAGCGCGAGGGCGCCGGGTGCGCGGCGCCGTCCGGGAACGTGGCGTGGCGACGTCGTCACGGAGAGTCCTCGGGGCTGCTCGCTCGGGTGCGGCATGGTACGGAGCCGTTCCCA
>RFJN01000273.1 GCA_003694875.1 Planctomycetota bacterium
CGCGCAAGAGTTCGAGCCCCACCTTGTAGGGGTTGAGCGCGCCGGGCTGCGATCCCATGGTGCCGGCGTGGTTGGCGGCGTAGTCGATCAGCTCGCTGTCCTCGAGCGCGTGCCGCGTCATGATCGTGGAGTGCCAGTACGACGCCCAGCCCTCGTTGAGGATCTTGGTCTGCCCCTGCGGCGCGAAGTAGTACGCCTCCTCGCGCACCATGTCGAGCACGTCCCGCTGCCAGCGCTCGAGCGGCGCGTTCTCGAGCAGAAACAGCAGCACGTCGCGCTCGGGCTCGGCCGGGTGCTTGCGCCGCTTCTCGAGTTCGGCCTCGATGCGCCGCCGCTCGGCCTCGACGTACTCGGGCGGGTTGAGGTAGGGGTCCATGTAGCGCTTGGCGCGCAGCTTCGGCACCACCGGGCGTTCGGGCTCCCGGTCGGGCTCGGGCCGCGGGGCGGTGCGCCGGATGAACGGGCGGTGCAGATCGATCAGGTTCTCGAGCGCGAGACAGTCGTCGAGAAAGCGCTCCACCGTCTCGAGCCCGTACTGCTCGATGTAGCGGCGTACACGCGTGGCGTGGTTCGCCATCTCGTCGAGCATCTTGCGGTTGGTGTGGCGGAACCAGGCGTTGTTCTTGAAGAAGTCGGCGTGGCCGAACACGTGCGCCATGACCATCTTCTGCTCGACGAGCGCGTTCGAGCGCAGCAGGTACGCGATGGTCGGGTCGTTGTTGATCACCAGCTCGTAGATCTTGTGCAGCCCCCAGGTGTAGCCCTTCGAGAGCCGCTCGTAGCTCATGCCGAAGCGCCAGTGTGGGTACCGGGTCGGAAAGCCCCCGTAGGCCGCCACCTGGTTGAGTTCGTCGTGCGAGACGAGCTCGAACACGACCTCGTAGAAATCGAGGCCATAGCCCTCGGCCCAGCCGCGAATGCGCTCGGCCCACGCGGCGAGTTCGGGAGACAGCCTCGATCGCTGCAGCCGCACGAGCCCTACCTGCCCTTGCCCAGAAACGCCTTGATCGAGTCGTAGATCTCGTCCCGGCTGCCGATCTCGCTCAGCACCACCTTGTCCTCGTCCTCGAAGCGACCGCGCAGATCCTTGATGAACTGCCCGCTGCCGTAGGCCGACCGCACCTGCCCGTAGCAGAAGAGGTTGGCCTTGGGGATCAGGTGCTCGGCGAGCAGCGCCAGACACCGCCGCGTGTCGTCGCCGCCCCAGTTGTCGCCGTCCGAGAAGTGGAAGAGGTAGATGTTCCAGTTCTCGGGGGGAAACTGCTCGTCGATCAGCCGCCGGGCGAGCTCGTACGCCGAGCTGATCTTGGTGCCGCCCGCCTCGCGCAGGTGGAAGAAGGTGTGGCGGTCGACCTCGCGCGCGGTGGCGTCGTGCACGATGAAGCGCGTCTCGAGCTGGCGGTACTGCGAGCGCAGCCAGGTGTCGATCCAGAAGCTCTCGATGCGCACGATCTCCTTCTGCTCGCTGCCCATGGAGCCGCTGACGTCCATCATGTAGACGATCACGGCGTTGGCCTGCGGGCGCAGCACCGGCCGCCAGCTGCGGTAGCGCTTGTCGGCGCGCACCGGCACCACACGCGGATTGCGCGGGTCGTAGCTGCCGCTCGCGATCTGGCGCTTGAGCGCCTCGCGGAAGGTGCGCTTGAAGTGCCGCAGCGACTCGGGCCCCGCGCGGTGGATGCCGGTGTACTTCTCCTTTTCGACGCTCAGCGTCTGCTGTCCGCGCGGCTCGATGCGCGGCAGCTCGAGCTCCTCGCCGAGGATCTTCGCGAGCTCGTCGAGCTGCACCTCGACCTCGAGCACGTGCTCGCCCGGCGCCTCGCCCGCCCCCGGGCCCTGGCCGCTGCCCGGCTGCGGATCGCCGCCGATCGGTGTGCCGGGCTCGCCCGGGCCCTGCCCGACCCCACCCGCCTGGCGGCTGCCGTAGCGGAAGCGCGGCAGCTCGATCTGCGGCAGGGGGATCGTGACGGCGTTGCGGCCCTTGCGCGCGATCATGTCGCCGCGGGTCACGTAGCGCTTGAGTTCCTTGCGGATGTGGCCGCGCACGATCTCCTTGAAGCGGCGACTGTCCTGATCGATGCGCTGCACCACGGCCCGTCCTTCCTCGCTCGCTGCCGTCCCGGAGCCGCCGTCGCGCTCAGCGCGACGACTTGGCGTCGCCGCGCGCGAACACACTCGCCACGTAGCTGAGCACGTCCGTCGCGCACACCTCGCAGTAGCCGTAGTTCTTGATCAACCGCGACTTGACGACATCGATCTTCTCCTGCGTCTCGCGATCGACCACGTTCGAGACCAGGCTCGTGAGCTTGATCGTGTCCTTCTGGTCCTCGAACAGCTTGAGCTCGAACGCCTTCTGCAGCCGCTCGTTGGTCCAGTACTGGAACTGCTTGCCCTCGATCGCGAGCGCGCCGATGTAGTTCATGATCTCGGTGCGGAAGTCGTCCTTGCGGCTCTCGGGGATGTCGATCTTCTCCTCGATCGAGCGCATGAGCCGCTCGTCCGGCTCCTCGTCGCGGCCGGTATACGGGTTCTTGATCTTCTCCTTCTGCGTGTACGCCTTGACGTTGTCGACATAGTTGGCGCACAGCCGTGCGATCGCCTCCTCGTCGGCCGAGATCGCGCGCTGCACCTCGTTCTTGACGAGGTCCTCGTACTCCTCCTTCACCACCGCGAGCAGCTCGCGGTAGCGCTTCTTGTCCTCCTCGTGCGTGATCAGGCTGTGGTGGCTCAGGCCCGCCTCGAGCTCGTTGAGCACCATGAAGGGGTTGACGCACGACTCGTTGAGGTCGCTCACGAGCGCGTTCGAGATCTTGTCCTGCACATACCGCGGGCTGATGCCGGTCAGCCCCTCGCGCTCGGCCTCCTCGCGCAGCTCCTGGATGTTGTCCTCGGTGTAGCCCGGCAGCGACTTGCCGTTGTAGAGCTTGAGCTTCTGCAGCAGGGTGAGGTTGGCCTTCTTGGGCTCCTCGAGCCGGGTCAGCACCGCCCACAGGCTCGCCATCTCGATCGTGTGCGGCGCGATGTGCTTGCCCTGCACCGCGCGCTCGTTGAAGTCCTTCTCGTAGATCTTGATCTCGTCATCGAGGCGCGTGATGTAGGGCACGTCGATCTTGACGGTCCGGTCGCGGAACGCCTCCATGAACTCGTTCGCCTGCAGCTTGCGGTACTCGGGCTCGTTGGTGTGGCCGAGGATCACCTCGTCGATGTCGGTCTGCGCAAACTTCTTGGGCTTGATCTTGTGCTCCTGCGTGGCGCCGAGCAGGTCGTAGAGAAACGCCACGTCGAGCTTGAGGATCTCGATGAACTCGATCAGCCCGCGGTTGGCGATGTTGAACTCGCCGTCGAAGTTGAACGCGCGCGGATCGGAGTCCGAGCCGTACTCGGCAATCTTGCGGTAGTTGATGTCCCCGGTCAGCTCGGTCGAGTCCTGGTTCTTCTCGTCCTTGGGCTGGAAGGTGCCGATCCCCACCCGGTCGCGCTCGCTGAGCACGAGCCGGCGCACCTGCACGTGCTCCACCACCCGCCGCCAGTCGCCGCCATAGCGGTGCAGCAACTCGCGGAAGGTCGCGCGGCACGCCGGGCACAGATCGCCCTCGATCCGCAACCGGTAGTCGCGCTCGCCGCGACCGGCGTTGAGCCGCTGCTCGATCACCGCCCGGTGCTCGACCGGCACGAGGTGCAGCGGCTCCTCGTGCATGGGACAGTCCTCGTACTCGCGCGTCTTC
>RFJN01000274.1 GCA_003694875.1 Planctomycetota bacterium
CCTTCTCCGCCGCGTCGCGATCGCCCGCCCGGAACAACAGACGCCCGAGCGTCGTGAGCGCCTCGACACGCTTCGCCTCGACCCCGGCCGCCTCGCGCAACAGCGCCTTCGCCCGATCGAGCTTGCCCGCCGCGGCGGCCGCGCGCCCCGCCACGATCAGCCCCTCGGCGCGCTTCGCGTCGTCCTTGTCCGACCGGATGCGCTCCACCACCCCCTCGAGCACCTCCCACGCGGCCGCCCCCCGGCCGCGATCGAGCAGAAGCTGCCCGAGCCGGACCGCGAGCAGCCGGTCGCCCGGGCGCGCGTCGAGACCCTTGCGCAACGTGTCCTCGGCCTCGTCGAAGCGCCCGAGCGCCTCGTAGACCCGCGCAAGCCGCTCGGCGATCTTTGGGTGCTCGGGCATGATCTCGCGCGCCTTCTCGAGCGGTGCGAGCGCCTCCTCGGGCTTGCCGAGTTCGAGCTTGAGCTGCGCCTCGTTGAGCAACTGCTTGGTGCGATAGGGCTTGCTGCGCGTGCGAAGGAAGGCGAACAGACCGCCGCCCACCGCCACGAGCAGCACCACGATCAGCGTGAGACGCATGCCCCAGCGCCCACCCCGGCCGCGCCGCTCCTTGCGCACCCGCTTCCTGTGCGTCTGCGTCTGCTCTACCGCTCCGCTGCCCTCACCTGCCGAAGCCAAGGGTGGTTCCCTCCCCTTGCGCGCCGCGCGCGGCGCTCGGCCGCCGCGCAACGCCCTCGCTATCTTCCGAAGATTCCGTCAGTTGCGATTGCTCGCACCGAGCACGACCCGCAACGTACCGATCAGCACTTCCACGTCAAGCAGCAGCGACAGGTTGCGGATGTAGAAGAGATCGTAGTGCAGCTTCTCCACCGCGTCCGCCACACTCGAGCCGTAGCCGTAGTTGATCTGCGCCCAGCCGGTGATCCCCGGCTTCACGCTGTGGCGCAGATCGTAGTACGGCACCTGCTCGCGCAACTGCACGACGAACTCCGGTCGCTCCGGGCGCGGCCCCACGAACGACATGTCGCCGCGCACCACGTTCCACAGCTGCGGCAGCTCGTCGAGCCGCGTGCTGCGCAGGATACGCCCCACCGGCGTCACCCGCGGATCGCCCTCCTGCGCCCACACCGGCCCCGTGCCCGCCTCCGCGTCGGGACGCATGGTGCGGAACTTCACGAGCTCGAACAGACGCCCGTCGCGCCCCACCCGCCTCTGGCGGAAGAGAATCGGCCCGCGCGAATCGAGCTTGATCGCGAGCGCGATCACCACCCACAAGGGCGTCAGCAGCACGAGACCGCACAGCGCAATCGTCCGCTCCACCGCACCGCGGATCCGGCGCTCGAGCGGCGATCGGTCGAACTCGTTGGTGAACGCCAGCCAGGCCGGGGTCAGCCGGTCGGCGTAGACCTTGCCCGTCACCGCCTCGTACGCCGCCGCGCCGTCCTCGACCTGCAGCCCGCCTCGACACAGCCGGATCAGATCCGCCACCGGCAACAGGTCGTCCGACGGCCCCTTGACCACGATCACGCGCGCGACCTCGTCGCGACGCACGATCTCGCTCACGTCCTCGTAGCTCCCGAGCACCGGTATCGGCGCGGGCGGCCGTCCGTCGTCGCGCCCCGCCCCGCCGCGCACCACCTCGGGCACGACCTCACGCGCCTCGATCGGACGCGGCGTCAGGATCCCCACCACCTCCGCGCCCCCGAAGCGCGCCGAACGCACCGCGTCCGCCACCCGTGCGGCCGCCTCGGGCTCGCCGAGCACCAGCGCGCGACGCCGCAACGTCGCATCGCGCATGACGCCGAACACCTGGTAGCGCCACACCAGCAGCGCCGGCACCACCAGCATCGTGTGCAGCACGAACACCCCGCGCCCCACCGCCACCTCGGGCACGACGTAGGAGGCGAGCACCACGAGCCCCAGCCCGACGAAGGCGCCGAGCACCAGCCGCGTCAGCAGATCGTGCGCGCTGCGCACCCGCTCGAGCTCGTACGCGTCGTGAAACTGCAACCCCACGACCATGAGGCTCGAGACCACGAGAAGCTGCAGCGGCAGCACGTCGACGTCCACGAGGGACGGATCCCGCAGGGCGGTCGCCGCCAGAAACGCCACCGCGATCAGCAGGAAGTCGACGAGGACCACGACCCCGCGCAGCGGTCCGGGCGACGCCGCGTGCCGCGCGATCCGCCGCACGTCCTGCGTGAGCGTCCCCGCCTCCGCGCCCGCGTCTGCCCCGGCCGCCTCGCCGGCGCCCGCCGTCCCGCTCCCCGGACCGGAAGAGGCCGCCTCGCGCTGTTCGTCCAGACGTGTCTGCACCCCGCCGCCCCTGTTCGCCGTGCTGTCTCTGCAGACGGTGCAACTATAGCCCACCGCACGAGAAAGCGCCAACGCACGAAGTTCCCGGGGGCGTTCGCCTTAATCGCTTCCACGGGCGGCCTCTCCGCGCAGCCGCGGCGGCCGGGCGTTGCCGGTCCGTCGGGCGGGCGTGTCGCCGCGGGGTGCGGGTCGTGGACGGTCGCGGAGTGGCGAAGCCGGGGGCGGACGAG
>RFJN01000275.1 GCA_003694875.1 Planctomycetota bacterium
CCCTGCAGCACCGCAACCCCTTGCCATGGCGAGCGATCAGATCCCCGGCCTCCGTCACGGATCGCCGGGCCCAACCGTGCTCCCCGACCCCGCCCGCACAGACCCGTCGAGCGAACGCCACCCTCGAGACGTCCCACGTGAAACCAAAACCGCCCAGCCCGAAACGAAAATGAAACCCGTGCACCGCACGTTGCGGTACACGGGTCCGATCGTTGAACGCGCTCGCTCGGGCCGGCTCAGTTCGAGGTGAAGTACGGCCAGGTGTTGAGGATCGCGAGCTGCTGCTGCGTGATGTTCGAGGAGTTGAGACCCGGTGGAAGCGAGTTGTAGCCCTGCACGTCGACCGTCGTCCCGATCCCCCAGCCCGAGGCGTCGAGCGCGACCACGTGCGTGATGAAGTCGCCCGGGTTGGGAAGCGGGTCGTTGGCGAACTCGGTGCCACCGTTGCTCTGCCCGCACGTGAACACCCACGTCCCCGAGGGCACCTCCGCCGCGACCGGAATGCCCGAGATCGATCCCTGGTTCGGATCGATCTGGAAGACCACGACCTGATAGCTCGGCGCCTGGCCGCCGGCGTGATCGAACACGATGTCGGCGTTCGAACCGACCCCGCTCGCGCCGTACTGCGGCGCAGTCACGTTGAAGCCGCCGCCGGCGGTGGTGGGAAGGTTCGCCTGCGCGAAGGGGCCGGCCTGCACGGTGATCGTGTTGGACTGCAACGTGTTGCCGTTGTTGTCGTCGACCGTGATCTGCAGCGTGTCGCCGGGATTCGGAGACGGCGAGATCGTGAACAGCAGCCCCTTGCTGAGCTGCATGCCCTGCACCTGGTAGTTGCCGCCCTGCGACACGCTCTGGCCCGAGACGAGCAGGTCGACCGTCTGGAGGTTGAGCGACCCGGTGTCGTTCATGAACAGCCACACCTGGTCCTGCTGGATCGGAAGCACATCGTCGAGCTTCCACGCGACGATGCGCACCGCGCTGCCGCTCGCCCCGCCGCTGCCGCTTCCGGTGCCGCCCCCGCCGGTCGCCGCGCCGGAGGCGGCGTTGAGCCCCGACGGTGTGGCGCCGTTGCAGCCGAGCAGTCCGACACCGAGCGCGAGAACGCACCCCACAACGGCGAACCAGCTTCCGGACAATCTCGTGGCGCGTGCGGTCATGGCATCACCTCGCTCTTCTCGCCTCTGCGCGGGCGGGGCTCCCCTCCACCGCCCCACGTCGCGCCATTCGTCTCATGACCCCGGAATGGATGCACAAGTTGTACCACGGCGCCGGCGCCGCGTCCACGCTCGTGACGGCGACGGCGCACGCTCCGAACCCGTTACGGTGTCGCTTGTGATACAATTCCCGTGTCCGGGGCGGGACGGAGCCGGGGGCAGGTCGCGAGCGCATGGAAGAGGAGGCGAGGGCGCGGATTCGCAGCGCACGCGCGGCGTGCCCCGACTGCCCCTACCACAGCGTCTGCCCCCTCGCGCCGCTGCTGCTGCACAGCGAGGCGCGCGGCCGTCGTCTCGCCCACCCCCACGCCGACGTGCTGCAGGCCGAACTCGCACGCCTCGAACGGGTGACGCCGCAGCCCGAACGGGTGCTGCTCGAGGCCATGGGCGGCGACGACCCGGGGCTCGCGCTCGTGTCCGGCTGCATGCTCGCGGTGCACGTGTGGGATCGGCCCGAACGGCTCGTGCGGCTGCTCGAGGGCATTCTCGCCAAGGGCGAGCAGCGCACCCTCAGCCGCCTCGAGGAGCACATCCAGCGCGCGGCGAGCTTCCTGCAGCACCCGGCGGTGCCGCCCCTTCTGCGCGGCCGCTTCCGGCTGCGACGGCCCGAGCGCGAGGTCACCGCGTTCGAGGCGCTGCGGCTCGTCATGCGCCTCGTGGGCGGCGAGGTGCCGGGGGTGTGGTGGGACGAGGCGGTGTGCGACGAGGACCGGGCGAGCTTCGAGGCGAGCTTCGTGCTGCGGGAAAAGACCGGGCTCGACGACTCCTCGTGCGGGCTCGGCGCCATGGACCTGTTCTTCAGCGCACGCGCCGACGCTCGCAGCGCCGTCTTCTACTACCGGCGCGACGGCAGCGGCAAGCAGGCGATCGTGCCGATCGAGAGCATCCGGCCCGATTCGCTGCTGCGACGCCTCTTCAAGGTCTTCAACACCGACCGGCGCAAGACCCACCGCCTGTTCGCGAAGATCGCGCGGTTTCTCAACAACGAGTTCCGCAACCTCGACAAGCGCATGCTCTGGGAGGGGCTCAAGCGCCTCGAGCGCGAGCAGCAGATCGTGCTCACCCTCTACGCGCCGCGGCTCGGCAAGTACATCGAGAAGCGCGCGGGGCTTCCGGGCCTCTATCGCCTCACCAAGTTCCTGCACCGCAACCTCTCGGACAAGGAGCCCGGGGGGCTGCCGAGCCACCGCAAGCTCTTCGAGCAGCGCGGACAGATCGAGGGGATCCTCGAGGTCTACGGCAAGGAGGCGTTCCGCGAGTTCGGCAAGCACGTCTTCCGCATCGCGGAGGCCTACCGGCCCGGACCCGCGTCCACCGAACTGATCTTCCGCGTCGCCGAGGCGGCCTACTTCCTCACCGCGCTCGGCGGGCTGAACGCCGCCGGACTCGAGCTGTCGATCGGCGGCCGCAACCCGCTCGCCTACATCGCGTACGGCCTGCAGCCGCCCGCGCGCAACCCGCTGCGCCGGCTGCGCCGGCTCGAACAGGCGCGCGAGCGCTTCGCGGCCGAGGAGCGCGACAACACCGCCCTGCTCGAGGCGATCGACCAGGGGCTCGCCTACATGGCGTGGATCCACGGCCACGCCGACGTCGAGCAGATGCGCGCCGCCCTCGCGCCCCCCGCCGCCGGCGCGCCCGCGCGCCACGAACCGCCCGGCCGTTGAGCCGACCAGACGCCACCGGTAGAATCCCGGCCCACCCGCGGCGGCAGGCCGCGCGCGGTACCGAGGAGCCACCGGTGTCCGACGTCATCCGCTCGCAGATCGACCCGCGCTCGGAGCGCTTCGCCGACAACGCCGCCCACCACCGCCAGCTCGCCGCCGAGCTGCGCGAGCGGCTCGCGGCGGTGCGCACCGGCGGCGGCGAACGCGCGCAGAAGCGGCACACCGCACGCGGCAAGCTGCTCGTGCGCGAGCGGATCGAGCGGCTGATCGACCCGGGCTCGGCGTTCCTCGAACTCTCGCCGCTCGCGGCCTGGGACATGTACGACGGCCGCGTCGCGTCCGCCGGCATCGTCACCGGCGTCGGGCTCGTCTCGGGCCGGCGCTGCATGCTGATCGCCAACGACGCCACGGTCAAGGGCGGCAGCTACCACCCCATGACCGTGAAGAAGCACCTGCGGGCGCAGCAGGTCGCGGCCGAGAACGAGCTGCCGTGCATCTACCTCGTCGACTCCGGCGGTGCGTTCCTGCCGCTGCAGGCCGAGGTCTTTCCCGACCGCGAGCACTTCGGTCGCATCTTCTTCAACCAGGCGCGGCTGAGCGCGCGCGGCATCGCGCAGATCGCGGTCGTGCTCGGCTCGTGCACCGCCGGCGGCGCGTACGTGCCGGCCATGAGCGACGAGACGATCATCGTCGCCGGCCAGGGCACGATCTTTCTCGGCGGACCGCCGCTCGTGCGCGCGGCCACCGGCGAGGTGGTCAGCGCCGAGGAACTCGGCGGCGCCGACGTGCACTGCCGCCGCTCGGGGGTGACCGACCACTACGCGCACGACGAACTCGAGGCACTCGCCATGTGCCGCGAGATCGTGGCCGATCTCGGCAGCGCCCGGCGCGCCGAGATCGCGCGCCGCGAACCGCTGCCGCCCGCCTACGATCCGCAGGAGCTGTACGGGGTGCTGCCGCGCGATCCGCGCCAGGGCTACGACGTGCGC
>RFJN01000276.1 GCA_003694875.1 Planctomycetota bacterium
CGAGTACGGCCGGCGCCACGACGCCTTCGGCGAGCGGGCCCGGCAGATCGTGGCCGAGGGGCTGGAGGCCGGCCTCGGCCGCGAGGACATCGCCCGGGACCTCGAGCGCGCGGCCCGCGACGTGATCGCCGGGCGCGGCAGCTTCTACTGGGAGGTGGTCGCCGGCTCCTTCGTCTCCCGCGGCCGGTCCTTCGCCCAGCTCTCGTCCTACGCCGAGGCGGGCATCGACCGCTACCTCATCGAGGCGGTCCTCGACGAGCGCACGACCGAGATCTGCAGGTTCCTGCACGGCAAGACCTTCTCGGTGAGCGCGGGGCTCCGCACCTTCGACCGTGTCGATGCGGAGCCCGACCTGGTCAAGGAGCTCACGCCCTGGGTCCGCGAGGCTGTCGATCCCGACTCCGGTCGCAAGGTCCTGTACATCGAGCGTGGCGACGACCGCACACGGGTCGCCGAGGTGACTCGCTCGGGCCTCGGCACCCGCGACGACCGCGGTGAGTTCGCCCGCGGTCTGTCCGAGCGCGACCTGGCGAACCTCGGGATCAGCTTCCCGCCCTATCACGGGCTCTGCCGGACGACGACTGTGGCCGATATTGGGTAGCGGCAGGTTGCAGCTTCAGGTCGCGTCGGTTTCCCGCGACTCCTCCCACGCCTCTCGACCTTCGCGGAGGACGAAGGGCACCATGAGGAGCGCGGCCACTGGATCTGCCCACCACCAGCCGACGAGCGCGTTCAAGCCCAGACCGAGCAGAAGCGTGGCAGACAGGTAGACGCAGACGAATGTCTCGTTGGCGTCGGCGACGAGCGCACGGCTACCAAGAGCGTCGCCCGTCCGCTTCTTCATGATGGCCAGCAGTGGCATCACCACGAGCGAGACGCTCGCGAGCGCCATCCCCAGGACCGACTCCTGGGGCGGCTCACGCAGCCACAGCGTTGTCCCCGCCTCGAACAGGATGTAGGCTGCCAGCAGGAAGAACGTCCCGCCGACGATCGCCAACGCTCTGCGCTCGTGGGATTCGGCCGTTTCCTCGTCCACCCCACCGAGTTCTGCGCCCAGACGGCGGTAGAGCGCCACACCGGCGATGGTCTCGATCACGCTGTCCAACCCAAAGCCGACGAGCGCGATGCTCCCTGCCAGCCATCCGGCGCCTATGGCTATGACAGCTTCGACGACGTTCCAGCCGATGCTCAGCGCCTCGAGCCGAAGCCCGCGACGGAGGTGTTCGTCCCGGATAGGTCCGGGGGCTAGCATCTGCCGGCCGCTCGTGTCTTCCGTCACAGTGATCCCGCTGCTCATGCGATCCACACGAGGTACAGGCCGACGCCGATGAGGCTCGCCCCGGCGATGCCGTCGGCCCACTTGCGGGCGCTGGCGCTCGACAGCCGGGTGACCAGGGAGGCCGCCGCAGTGCCCAGGAGCAGCACCGGGACCCCGAGGCCGAGCCCGTACACGAAGAGCAGCAGCCCTCCCCACGCAGGATCCCTAGTGGTGGCGACGTAGGCAAGCAGTCCGGCCAGCACCGGCGTCGCACAGGGGGTGATGACGAGTCCAAGAAGCGCACCGGTCGCGAAGGCGCCCAGCGATCCCCGTGCCATCCAAGGCGTGTCAGCGGTGCGAGGCAGAGGCAGGCGCAGCACTCCGAGAACGTGAAGACCCAGAATGAGCGGGACCGCGGCGATGGCGTAGACCGGCCATGAGCCCAGCCCGGCGAAGACCCGTCCTGCCAGGCCGCTCGCAACCCCGAGCGCAGTCGTCGTGCCGCAGCCGCCGAGTACGAAGGCAGCGGCGATTCCGAGGTTACCGCGGAGCGTGTCGCGCCGAAGTGCGGCGCAACAGCCAGCAGCGGCGGGGTAGATCGGAAGGCAGCAGGGGTTGAGACCGGCGACCACGCCCGCCAGAAGGGCGACGGGCAGCGCGATGAGCCCACCGCCTTCAACGAGTTGGGCCAAGTCTCCGATCATCGCGTGGCCGCTCCATCGTCACTGAGCCTCCCCAATGCGTAGCGGAGCCGCGCGACCACTGCGGGGGACTCGCCCTCGTAGCGCTCCTCTTCGCTCCCGTCCGCGCCGAGGATCAGAACCGTCGGCGAGACCCGCACGCGGTGGCGCCGAGCCTGCTCGTCCGCGCGTCGGGGATCGTACTCTGCAAAGCCCACACCGGGGCGCTCGCCAGCTGCGCGTGCGATCCGAACGACCTCGGCGCAGCCGCAGCTGCTCTCAGCCTCCCTCGGATCCGCAAAGAGGAGGACCGTATGCGCGGGGGTGGCAAGCTCCCCCCGCGGTTCCGAGGCGGCCGGAGGCACGGCTGCAGCCGTTGGGCTCTGCTCGTCCGGTCGGCTGGTCTTCAGGGCAAGGACGGCGATGACGGCAACCACGACGGCGGCGAGGATCGCAATCTTCTTGTTCATGAACAGCTCCCTTTCGCGCTGCAGGAGCAGCTCTCTGACGGAGCGAGGTCACGTACCCCGTCCTCCGGGGCCGGCTCGTCACCTGGTGCTGCGTCCTGGACGTAGACTGAGCCCTCCCGAAGCGCCATCTCGGCCAGCGCGAACTCGCGCCCCAGATACGCGGCGTGGTCGGCCCGCGTCACGAGCCCTTCGCGGAGCAGCGTCGCCACGATCTCAGTTCCTGTGCGCCCCTCAACGACGGCATCCAGGACGCCGCGATTGTCGTAGTGCTCGGCGACGAGGAGCATGCGTCTCCGATCGGGAACGACGACAACGTAGCCCGCCCGATCCAGCACCAGACGCTCTGCCGGGGCCGCCCGGATGGTACGGACCGCCCTCGCAATTACGGGTCCGTCGTCGATCGGCCCGGGCGAGCACGCTGCTGCGTCTTCGATCGCTGCGGCGACGGCACCCGCATCAACAAGACCCCGGTGGTCCACCACCCGGACCTGCCGCCGGAAGTGCTCCACCAGGTCAGCTCCGATGTTCTGCAGCACGGGTCGCTTCCCGGCCGCGCCCACGATCCGGGCGCGCTCGTCGATCCCATTCTCGACGAGGGAGATCAGCGACTGGCCGGGGAAGTGGCCGATGCGTCCCGGCGTGTCCTCTCCGCAGATGAGCAGGACGCGGATGTGCGGGTTCGCCACGACATTCTCGACGATGCGCTCGATGCCGAGGTTCTCGGTCTGGAGCGCGCCCACGATCGACAGCCCCGCAGGCGCGGCCGCAGCGGTGGCATCTACCAGATCGCGGCTGTGAAGCGTGCAGACGGCGACGGGCGAGGCGTACCGGATCGTGCGGTACTCGCCCGGGTATGGCGGCCACCCATCTCGGCGCTCCGGCGCGTCCGTCGGGCAACCGGCGCTCGCGGGGAGATCGAGTACCTTCACGGCACGGTTCAGCGCGTCGGCCGGCCAGCAGAGCTTGCAGCCCAGGCACTCGTAGCGGCGCTCGCCCAGGCTGTGGCGCGCCTTCTCGAGCGTGTCGGCGAGCGGCGTGCGCAACTCGGTTGCCCCGAGGGCAGCGACCGCATCGTGGAAGCAACCGCAGCCGTGGCACTTTTTCGCCGCGGTGGCTGACTCCAGGTCGTCACGCAGGAGGTTCAGCGTGCTGCCGCGGACGTCGTCGGTCATGATGATTGAGCCTGCATCGAACCGTCAGGCCTGCGGCCCGTCCGTTCGGCCTGGACCCTAGCCTGAAGCATCAGCCCCGCGAGGAAGCCGTCTTGAAGCCGGTAGTACGCCATGCGTCCGTCGTTGCGATAGGTCACCGCGCCGGCTTCTCGGAGCTTGCGGAGTTGGTGGGACGTCGCCGACAGGGAAAGCCCCACGACGTTTGCCACATCGCACACGCACAGCTCCTCTCCAGAGGAGAGAGCTCCGAGGATCCGGAGCCTCGTCACGTCCGCCAGGACCCCGAACATGCGCGCGATGTCCCGTAGGAGCTCCTCGGAAGGCATCTCGTCCTTGAGGCGGCGAACGAGGTTGCCCTTGTAGCAGGGGACGTTGCAGCGGTCGGTGTCGTTCATGGCGGTTCCAACTATTCGATACCTGCTCAATAATAGTCAGCCGCGCCTGTTGGGTCAAGCGCGGTGACACGCGCGGTGTCCCCGTTTTGAAGGGGGGTGGCTTTGCCTCATCGGAGGTGAAGCCTTGGCTCACGACCCCGCACCGAACTCGAGCGGCAGCGCGACCGCGAGCGACCCCGCCGCGCGGCTCCAGGAGATCCGCGCCCGCGTGGCCGAGCTGCACCGGCGCATCCAGGCCGAGCGCGACCCGAAGGC
>RFJN01000277.1 GCA_003694875.1 Planctomycetota bacterium
ATCTCGTACAGCACCACGCCGACCACCGGGCCGACATCTACGCGCTCGGCGTGGTGCTGTACGAGATGCTCACCGGCGAGCTGCCGGTGGGCCACTTCGATCCGCCCTCCAGAAAGATCCAGCTCGAGGTGAGCCTCGACGACGTGATCCTGCGCGTGCTCGCCAAGGACCCCGAGCGCCGCTACCAGCACGCCTCGGACGTCGGCGAGGAGATCCGCCGGCGGGTGAGCGGCGCCCGCGACGCGGCGGACGGGAGCCGCGCCGTCGCCTCCTCCGACCTCGGGAGGAGGCTCGGCCGGCTGCTGCTCCGTGGGTTCGGGATCGCGCTGCTGCTCGCGGGGCTTTTCGTCTCTGTCTGCCTCGTGGTGTGGACCGCCACGCCGTTGTCCGGTGACCCCGGGCTGGCCGAGACCGTGGCGTGGCTCGCCGGTTTCGGGTTCCCGCTGTCCTATCTGCTGCCGGCCGGCCTCGGTCTCCTGCCACCGCTGTCGTGGCCGCGGCGGTGGGGATCGCTCGATGATCCGGACGCGGGCCCTTCCTGGGGGCGCTGGGTGCTGTTCGCGCTGCTCGCCTGGTTCCTGCTGCCGTGGCCGCTCGACCGCGTGCTTCTCGGCGCGCAGGCCGTGCTCGCGTTCGCGGTCTGGAGCCGCAGCCCAAGCCTGTTCCGCGAGCAGACGCAGCCACCGCTCCGGGCCGCCGCGCCCTCCCCGGCCGCGACCGCGCCCGGCGCCGCGGCCGTGCAACCCGCACCGCGGCCCGCGCCGGCGGCAGCCGCCGCATCGCAACCCGCTTCGAAGGAGGAACCTGCCGTGCGGATCGACCTGCCCTCGTCTTCCCCTGCCGCCACGATCCCCGTCGCTGCCGCCGTGCCGCAGCGCACGCGCCTGTCCTGGATGGCGCTGCTCGGGCTGCTTGCGAGCCTGGCTGCGATGCTCGTGGCCGGAGGCCTGGTCGCGGGCGAGGCGTGGCTGTCGCGCGGCGACGGTGCGATCCTCGACGCCCTCGCGCAGCGCGCTCCGGAAGGGATCGTGGAGTTCGTGCGCGGTGCGGACCCGGTCGCGCTCTACACCGCGTCGTTCCTCGCCTTCTGGATCGGGCTCGCCGCCCTCGCAGCACTCGTGCTGTGGAACCTGCTCGCGCTCGCGCACGCCTCGCCGAGCCGGGGACGACACGGCCGCGGTATGGCGTCGCTCGCCACTGTGCTCTCGATCGCGGCCGCGCTCGGCTGGCTGGCGCTGTCGGACAACCCGGCCGCACACGCCATTGCCCGCGCACCGGAGTTCGAGACGCTGCCGAGTGCGCAACTCGCCTGGGAGCAGATTCCTCGGGATCGACTCACGGGCGTCGTCGCGGCGAACGTGCTCGGCGACCGGCCCGGGGACGACGCCGCGACGGCGACACTGGCCCGGGCAGCGCTCTCGCGCGAGCCCCTGTTCCCGGCCTCCACGCGGCTCGCGGCCGTGGCGGCGCTGCAGAAGCAGCTCGACCGGCTCAGCACCCTGCCGCCCGAGCGACGCAAGGTCGAGGCGGCGGCGATCCGGCGCGTGCTGCGGGAGGTGGCGCAGACCGATCCCGCTGCGTCGATTCGTCGCGTCGCGCAGCACACGTGCGTGTGGTGGGAGTGAGCCGCCACGGCCGCAACAGACCGCGACCGGCCGTATCCGGCCGGTCGCGGTCGCTTGCGGCGCGCGCTGTCGCGCGGCCCGGGACGTTCAGCCGGCGGCCCGGGCCGCGATGGCCGCGCGCGCGAGCTCGCGCAGCGACGCGGCCGCCTCGCGCTCCGGCCCCGGCTTCGCTTCGATCTCGCCGGCGGCAAAGCGCCGCAGCGTCTCGAGGGACGTACCGGGATTGGTGATCACGAGGCGGCGCGTGGAGAACCAGGGGTCGGCCGCGAGCCGCGCGAGCGCGTCCGGAGGCGTGTGCGGATTGCCGGCGGCCGCCTCGCGGACCGTCGGGTGCTCGTCGTCCGCGAGGCGCCCGAGCACGTCCGGATCCTCGGTGCGTCCCGCCACGACGGCGCGCACCGAGGCGTCCTCGTCGCCGGCGTGCGCCGTCACGACACCGCCGGGGATCTCCGCATGGGACAGCGCCTGGCGTCGAACCGAGGGCTCGGGCCGGCTCGCAAGGCGCACGAGCAGTTCGGGCGGGCACGAGGGATTGGTGGCGAGTTCGCCCACGACCCCCTCGTCGGGATCATCGGCGAGCGCCACGAGCGTATCGAGGGGTGTGCTGGGGTTGTCCGCCACCGCGCCACGCACCATCGCGTGCGGGTCGTTGGCCAGCGCGCGCAGGCGCTGCTCGGGCATGTGCGGGTTGCGGATCGCGCGGAGCCGGATGGCGAGCAGAGCGTCGTCGCCGCGCGAGGCGATCGCGTCGAGAACCGCCGGTGGGGTATGCGGGTGGGCGGCGACGTCCGCGATGAAGGAGCCCTCGTTGCTGAAGTGGAAACCGCGTTCGGGCTGCGCCGCCGCGGCCTGCTCGAACGCACGTTCGAGCGTCTCGGCTCCGGTCGACGGGTTGCGCAGCACGGCCGCACGCAGCAGCTTCTGCCCCAGGGTGCGGGGGGCGGCCTCGCCCGCGAGCCGGTCGAGCGTCGCCGGCGAGGTGTGGGGGTTGTGGGCGATCAGCAGCCGCAGCGCGATCCCGCGGGCGCTGGCGTCGACCGGCTCGCGCTCCCCTCCGTGGAAGGACGTGTAGGGATCGGTCCTCCCGCCGGGGTCGCAAGCAGCGGTGTCGCGCATGAGGGCGCGAAACTCCTTCGCGTCCGCGCGGGGGTGGCGGCGGATCGCCGATTCGAGCCAGCCCGGCGTCTCGGTGGGGGTGGGATCGCGATCGGCAAGCCGGTCGAGGGTCTCGGCCGTGGTGTTCGGATTGGCCGCCACGAGCAGACGCAGCTCGTCGGTCGGCTGCTCGCTCTCGGCGAGCCGAGCGAGGGTCTCGGGCGGTGTGGCCGGATTCGCTCCGAGCGCGAGCAGGATGTGCCGCCGTGCCGGGCTCGCGGGCTCGAGCGCGAGGGTGCGCTCGGCGATCGCGGCGAGGTCCGCAGGCGCGGTCTCGGGATCGCGCGCCCGCTCGAACGGCGTGCCCGCCTTCAGCTCTTGCCGCAACAGTGCCGAGAGCGTGCTCTCGCTCGCGCCCGACGAGCTGGGAACCCGCGAGACCGGCGCAGGCTCGACGCCGCTCCCGCCGTCTCGCTCGCCCGCCGCGTCGTGCGCGCCCGCTTCGAGCGGCGTGGCCGCGCGGGCCACGGGATCCGTGTTCGGTCCGATCGTCGACATGGGAACCCTCCAGTGCCCGGCTGCCCGCATGAGAAGAAGAGATGGAACAACGGAGAATAACCGATCGGAAAACCAGAGGCAAACCCGTGACCGAACGGTTGCGCGTCGTGTTGCGCCGACCCGGGCACGGCCCGGCCGCCGAGTGCGGCCGGCGGGAGCACGAACCGCCTTGCGCCGCGGCGCCGGTACGGCCGCTCCCCGAGCGCGACGGCTGACGCCCGCCACGAGGCGCCGCGTGTCTTGCGCCCCCCGCCGCGCTCGGTATCATGCCCCGCTTCCCCGCGGATCGCCCGGCGGGGCTGGAGACGAGCGAGGGTACGAGGGCCATGGGCAACGCGATTCCGAAGACGGTGGCGGTGGTCGGCGCGGGCACGATGGGCAGCGGCATCGCGCAGAAGCTCGCGCAGGAGGGGCTCGCGACGATCCTGCTCGACGTGAACGAGCCCGCGCTCGAGCGCGGCATGGCGCGCATCGGCGCCTCGCTCGACGAGGCGGTCGCGCGCCGCATCATCCGGCCCGAAGCGAAGGCGCAGATCCTCGCGCGCATCCGGCCCACCACGCGCCGGGAGGATCTCGCCGAGGCCGACCTCGTGATCGAGGCGGTCTTCGAGGACCTCGAGGTCAAGCGCGAGCTGTTCGCCGCGCTCGGCACGATCTGCCCGCCCGCCACCGTGCTCGCCACCAACACCTCGAGCTTCTACGTGCGCGAGCTCGCCGAGGTGACCGCGCACCCCGAGCGCGTGCTGGGGCTGCACTACTTCTACCACCCGGCGAAGAACCGGCTCGTGGAGGTGGTGCCGCACGAGGGCACGAGCCCCGAGGCGCTGCGGCGGGCGTGGCTGCTGCAGGAGCGGATCGGCAAGACGCCGATCCGGAGCGCGGACCGGCCCGGCTTCGTGGTCAACCGCTACTTCGTGCCGTGGCTCAACGAGGCGGTGCGGCTGCTCGAGGAGGACGTGGCCGATCTGCCCACGATCGAGCACGTCGCGAAGCAGGTCTTCGGGGTCGGCATGGGCCCGTTCGAGCTCATGAACGTCACGGGCGTGCCGATCGCGCTGCACGCCGCGCGCACGCTCGGGCGCGAGCTCGGCGCGCTGTACGCCCCGAGCGCGCGGCTCGCCGCGCAGGTCGAGACGGGCGAGCCGTGGCCGCTCGAGGGCGAGCCGGGCGAGCGCGGAGCGGCCGAGGTGCGCGAGCGCATGCTCGGGATCGTGTTCCACGTGGCGGCCGAGCTCGTCGACGAGGGGGTGGCCACGATCGAGAACACCGACATCGGGGCGCGCGTGGGGCTGCGCTGGCCCAAGGGGCCGTTCGAGCGGATCAACGAGATCGGTGTCAGCGAGGCGCTGCGGCTCGCCGAGGCAGCCGCGAGCCGCTACGGCGCCGCGGTCCCCGCACTGCTGCGCGAGCAGGCGCAGCGCGGCGCGCCGTTCCCCATCGAACTCGTGCGCCTCGAGGTGGACGAGCGCGGCACGGCCACCCTCACGCTCAACCGCCCCGACGCGCTCAACGCGCTCAACCCCGCGCTCATGCAACAGCTCGCCGAGCGCTTCGCGCAGGCGAGCGCGCGCGAGGACGTGCGCGCGATCGTGCTGCGCGGGGCGGGCAAGGCGTTCGTCGCGGGCGCGGACGTGCGCTGGTTCGTCGAGCGGATCGAGGCGGGCGAGATCGGCGAGATCATCGAGTTCACCGCGCGGGGACATGCGCTGCTGCGCGCGATCCGCGAGGCGGCCGTGCCGGTGATCGCGGTGCTCGACGGGCTGTCGCTCGGCGGCGGCTC
>RFJN01000278.1 GCA_003694875.1 Planctomycetota bacterium
GGGCGGGAGAGGGCGATGCAGCACGACGAGCACTTCGCACGCCGGCTGTTGCATGCGCAGCTCGGACAGGCGCCCGAGCCGCGGCCCGCCTCCGAACCGGCGGCGCAAGCGGCGGGAACGGCCGAGCCGGAGCCGGCCGAACGCCACCGCGCCGAGGCGCCCACCGGGATCGGCTGCGCGGTCGTGACGGTGAGCGACACGCGCCGGCGCGCGACCGATCGCGGCGGCGACGCGGCGGTGGCGGCGCTCGAGCGCTGGGGGCACGAGGTGCGTCGCCGTGCGCTCGTGCCCGACGTGCCGGCGGCGATCGCGCACGCGCTGCGCGAGGCGCTCGCCGACGCGCGCGTGGACGCGGTGCTGTTCACCGGCGGCACCGGGCTCGGGCCGCGCGACGTCACCCCGGAGGTGCTCGAGCGCCGCTACGACAAGCCGTTGCCGGGCTTCGGCGAGGCGTTCCGCCGCCACAGCGAGGCGCAGATCGGGGCGGCCGCCATGCTGAGCCGCGCCTCGGCGGGCATCGCGGCCGGCAAGCCGGTGTTCTGCCTGCCGGGATCGCCGAAGGCGGTCGCCCTCGCGTGCGAGCGGCTGATCGGGCCCGAACTCGGCCACCTGCTGCGGGTGCTCGAGCGCGGGCGGGTGCGCGCGGCCGCAGCGGGTGGCGGGGAGGCGACGGCGTGAGCGCGCCGCGGTATGCCCGCGTCGACGACGCGTTCGTCACCGCGCTCGAGGCGGAGATCGGGGCGGAGTGCGTCTCGCGCGCCCCCGAGGCGCTCGAGCGGCACGCGCGCGACGAGAGCGACGGACTGTACTTTCCGCCCGAACTGGTCGTGCAGCCGCGCGCGACCGAGCAGGTGCAGGCGCTGCTCCGGCTGTGCAGCGAGCGCCGCGTGCCGGTCACGCCCGCCGGCGGGCGCACCGGGTTGAGCGGCGGGGCGCTGTGCGTGCACGGGGGGGTGGCGCTGTCGCTCGCGCGCATGGACCGGATCGTCGAGATCGACGAGCGCAACTTCTTCTGCGTCGTCGAGGCGGGGGTGGTGACCGAGCGGCTGCAGGAGGCGGTCGAGGCGCGGGGGCTGTTCTATCCGCCCGATCCGGCGAGCCGCGGCTCGTGCACGATCGGGGGCAACATCGCGGAAAACGCCGGGGGGCCGCGTGCGGTCAAGTACGGGGTGACCGCCGACTGGGTACGCGGGCTCGCGTGCGTGCTCGCCGACGGCACGCTGCTGCGCACCGGCGGCAAGCTGCGCAAGGACGTGACCGGCTATGACCTGACGCACCTGATCGTGGGCTCGGAGGGCACGCTCGCGGTGGTGACGCGTGCGTGGCTGCGGCTCACCACCCGTCCGACCGCCTTCCGCACCGCGCTCGTGCCGTTCGCCTCGGCGGAGGCGGCGGTCGCGCTCGTGCCGGCGATCGCGCACGCCGGGCTCGATCCGGCCGCGATCGAGTTCATGGAGCGCGCCGCGCTCGAGGCGGCGTGTGCGCAGCTCGGGGTGCGTGTCGGGCACGACGAGGCGCAGGCGTATCTGCTGATCGAACTCGACGGGACGGACGAGGCGAGGCTCGATCGGGAGATCGAACGGCTCGGCGAGTTGTGTCTCGAGCGCGGTGCGCTCGACGTGTGGCTCGCGCTCGAGCCGGGCCGCCGGCGCGAGCTGTGGGCGCTGCGGCGCGCCATGGGCGAGGCGGTCAAGCGGTTGAGCGCCTACCGCGAGGAGGACACGGTGGTGCCGCGCGCGCGCCTTGCCGAGGCGCTCGCGGCGGTGGGCCGGATCACCGCGCGGCACGGGGTGCGGGCGATCACGTACGGACACGCCGGGGACGGCAACATCCACGTCAACGTGCTGCAGGGCGAGCTCGATCCCGAGCGCTGGGCGACGGTCTCGCGCACCGTGTCGCGCGAGATCTTCGAGGCGATCGTGGCGCTCGGGGGCACGATCACCGGCGAGCACGGGGTGGGCTGCGTGCAGAAGGACAACCTCCCGATCGCGCTCTCGCGCGCCTCGCTCGCGCTGCAGCGCCGGCTCAAGACCGCGTTCGACCCGGGCTGGATCCTCAATCCGGGCAAGCTCTTCGATCCGGAGTGAGAGCGGTGCGGCGAGCGGAGCGCAGCCCGGGCAGGCGGCCGCGGTGGGGGGTGGTGCGCAACGCCCACCGGTTTCTCGCGAGCCGCGGCCGCGACGAGCTCGAGGCGAGCGCCGAGCTGTACTTCGGCGCGCTCGGCTACCGGCGACGCGCCGGACGGCCCGACCGGCTCGTGTTCCGGCGCGGCCGCCCGTGGGGGGGGCTGCGTTCGCACGCGCTGCGGGCGTGCGATACCACCGTGCAGATCGAGCTCTCGGGCGGCGAGGACGGGACGGCAACCGTGCTGACGGTCACGTCGTGGGCCGATCTGCGCGGTCGCATCGTGACCCCCACCGACCGGGCGCGGCTCGAGGCGGAGCTGCGCGGCTTCGATCGCTTCGTCGCCGGCGAGGACGTCTCGTTGCGCGCGCTCGTCGACAGCGTCCGCCCCCGCTACCGGGCCCGGGCGCTGCGTCGGGCAGCGCTCGCGCTGCTCGGGCTCGCGCTCGGGGGCGCGCTCGCCTGGTGGTGGCTGCGCTGACCCGCCTTGCGACGGCGCGGCCGGTCGGCGGGCGGCTTGCAGGGTGTCCGCGCGGCGGATACCCTGCGCGGGTCGAAACGCAACCGCTTGCCACGAGAAGAGATGCAGGAGAAGGCGAGGGCGCTGTCGGAGGCCCGGCCGAGCGCCGCTCGCGCCGAGCTGATCGCGATCCAGCGCGAGATCACCGCGCGCCTGAAGGCCGAGATCCGCGACACCTTCGGCGGCCTGCCGCCGCCGGTGCAGGTCTACTACGACGAGTACTGGCGCGAGATCTCGTCGTTCGAGCGCATCGCGAGCCGCGCCGAGCTGCTCGCGGCGTGTCGCGCCGCGCAGCTCGTGTACGTGGGCGACTACCACACCCTGCGCGCCTCGCAGCAGGCGGCGCTGCGGTTGCTCGAGGAGCTGAGCGAGGGGGAGCGCCCGGTGGTGGTGGCGCTCGAGATGGTGTGCGCCACGCACCAGCGCGTGCTCGACGCCTTTCTTGCGGACCGGATCACCGAGCGCGAGTTCCTCGCCGCGATCGAGTACCACCGCACCTGGGACTTCCACTGGGAGCCGTACCGCGCGATCCTCGAGGCGTGTCGCGAGCGCGGGCTGCCGGTCTACGGGATCAACTCGGAGCCGAGCCTGCACCGGCCCGACCGCGTGATCGAGCGCGATCTGCAGGCGGCCGCGGTGCTCGACGAGGTGGTGGCGCGGCACCCGGAGGCGCTCGTGTTCGTGTTCGACGGCGACCTGCACGTCGCGCGTGATCACCTGCCGCTGATCGTGGCGTCGCGGCTGCGCGAGCGGGGGCTGCGACCCGAGCAGGTGGTGGTGCACCAGAACGCGGAGCCGATCTACTGGCAGCTCGCCGAGGCGGGCCTCGAGCGGCTCGTGGACGTGGTGCGGATCGCGCGCGGCTGCTACTGCATGTTTTCCGCCACGCCGCTCGTGGCGCTGCAGAGCTACGTGCTGTGGGAGCACAACCACGCCGAGCTCGAGGACCACAGCGCCCCGATCTGGCGCGGCGAGCGCTGGGAGCAGGTCGACGTCACCGAGCAGATGCACGAGATCGTGCACACCCTCGCACGCTTTCTCGGCATCGAGCACCCGCGGCTCGATGACTTCGAGGTCTACACGACGCACGACCTCGGCTTCCTCGAGGCGCTCGCGCGCGACCGGCGCTTCAGCCCGGCCATGCTCGAGGAGATCAAGCGGCACGTACGCCGTGGCGAGAGCTACTTCGTGCCGATCGCCAACGTGATCTATCTTGCCGACTTCTCGCTGTACCGTGCGGCCGAGGAGGCGGCGCACTTTCTCAACACGCTGCTCGGCGGCTTCGATCCCGAGCCGCGGGCGCTGCGCGATGCGTTCTACGTGCGTGTGGTGCGCGAGGCGCTCGGGTTCTTCGGCTCGCGGGTGCTCGATCCGCGCCGGCACTGCATGTCGGTCGAGGACTTTCGGCGCTTTCTCGCCGAGCACAAGGGCCGGCGGCTCGATCCGGAGGGGCGGGCGGTGCGCGAACTCGCCCGCCTCGTGCTGCGCCACGAGGAGGCGATGGCGCGGGCGCTCGCGGGCGAGCGACGCCGCGGTCCGCGGATCGGTGCGATCCTGCGCCGGCCGCTCGAGCTGCAGGACGCGCTCGCCCACGCGCTCGGCTACATCGTGGGCGACAAGCTGTACGCGGCGGTGCTGCGCGGGCGGGTGGGCCGCGACGAGGTGCGGGCGCTGTTCGCCGACCCGCTGCCGCCCGGCCGCGCCGAACAGCTCTACCGCGAGCTGCGGCAGCGGCTCGCGGACGAGCCGCACGCGTGAGTGCCGCTCACCCGCCCGCGCGCTCGCGGTACAGCGTCGGGTCCACCTGCGCCGCCATGGCGGCGGTGTCGAGCGGCAGCTCGAGGAAGGCGGCCACGCGTTCGGCGAAGCCGGTGGGGTCGGCGAGCGCGTCGTGGTAGCGCAGCTCGATCCACTCGAAGTGCGCGCCGCGTTCGAGCAGCGCGCGCGCCTTGTCGAGCTGCGCGCCGAAGATCGCCGCGAGACGCCCGGGCGGCAGCGCCGCACCGCGCTTGCCCTCGCGCTCGAGCATGCGCGCCTGCGAGGCGAGCACCTCCTCGAGCGGCCGCTGCAGCAGGATCACCTTGTAGCGCTCGTCCGGCGGCAGGTGCTCGAGCAGGGCGTGGATCACCTTCACCGCGCGCCCCCGCGCCCGCGGCACCCAGCTCGTGTCGCGCGCGCTCGCCTTCACCGGTTCGTACTCCAGATAGCCGCGCGGGTTCGACGCGTCGGGGCCGCGGTGCTCGTCGGCGAGCGGCTCGAGGCCGCCGGCGGCGAGCATCTGCATGAGCAGCGAGGTGCCCGAGCGCGGCAGGCCCGAGACCACGGTGATGAAGTCCGGTGGCGAAACGCGGCGGTCGTCCATGGGCGAGTCCTCCGTGGTGGCGCGTGCGCAAGCACCGCGCACTTGCGCGGATTGCGGCGAGAGTAGCCAGAATAACCGCTCTGGTGGGAAGCGCCAGCCCGAGGGGGGGGCGCCGCCGCTGCGCGTCGTTACTCCTTGACTCCTTGCCACGAGACGTTCCGTACGGCAAACTGTGGCCGAACCACGTGGCGGAGACCGGAAAATGGCGCAGCGGCTCGCGAGCAAGGTGTTGCTGATCGGCTGGGACGGAGCGGACTGGCAGCACATCCGGCCGCTGCTCGACGAGGGGGGGATGCCCACCC
>RFJN01000279.1 GCA_003694875.1 Planctomycetota bacterium
GCGAGGCCAAACGCGACTACGACCGCTACAAGGAGCACTTCCCGTACGAGGACGCGCGTGCGCTCGTCATGGTGCAGGCGCCCGATCTGTGGACGCCGACGGGGCTTGCGAGGGTTGCGGCGCTCGAGCGCGACCTGCGCGCGATTCCCGGGGTGCACCGGGTCGAGGGACCGCTGTCGGTGGACGATCTCGTCGACGGCGGGGACGAGACGGTCGTCACCGCGCCGCTGATTCCGCGGCCCGATCTGCCGCAGTCCGAGATCGACGCGCGCCGGCGGACCGCGACCACCGACCCGCTGTTTCGCTGGCAGTTGACGCCGCCGGACGGTCGCTCGGTGACGATCCGCGTCACGCTCGAGCGCGAGGTGGCGAGTGTCGAGGCGCGCCGCAGCGCCTTCCTGCACGCGCTGCGGACGGTGGTGGCGCGCCACCGCGACGGGCAGCGGGTGGTGATCTCGGGGCTGCCGGTGATCCGCAGCGAGTACGTCGAGATCATCGAGCGCGACAAGAACGTGACGAGCGGCCTCGCGCTGCTCGTGATCCTGCTGCTTCTGTGGATCACCTTCCGGTCGTGGAAGGAGGTGCTCGCGGCGCTGCTCACGATCGGGGTGAGCGTGCTGTGGTCGCGCGGCGCCATGGGGATCCTCGGCTACCCGGAGCAGATCCTCACCTCGATCCTGCCCACGGTCGTCATGATCATCTCGATCTCGGACACGGTGCACATTCTCACCTACTACAAGCAGGCGCTCGCCGAAGGGAAGGGGCGTCGGGAAGCGCTCGTCGAGGCCATGGCCGACAGCGCCTGGCCGTGTCTGCTCACCGAGGTCACGATCGCGGCCGGCTTCCTGTCGCTGTGGTTCGTCGATATCCGTCTGATCTCGCAGTTCGGCGTCTCGACCGCGGTGGCCATGCTGCTCACGTGGGCGGCGAACATGACGGCGTTGCCGCTGGCGGTGTGGTGGCTGCGGCCGGCGGCGGCCGAGGCGGCGCGGACCACCGTGGCCGAACGCGGCTTCCGCGCGTTTCTGCACTTCGTCGAGCGTGCGGTGACCCGTCGGCCCGGGGTCGTGGTGGGCTGCGCTGTGCTGATCACCGGCGGTGCGGTGTACGCCGCGAGCCGCATGGGCATGGAGTACTACGCCTTCGATGATCTCGATCCCGACTCGCCGGTGCAGCGCGAGATCCGGTTCGCCGAGGCGACCCATGGCGGCTGCATGGCGCTCGCGGTCTTCATCGAACCCGAGCAGGGGGCTGCGACCGGTCGCGCCAAGGCGCGCGACGGGCAGCAGGAGGCGGACGCCGAAGCCGCCTTCGACCCCGATCGCGCGTTCGAGCAGCTTGCCGAGCAGGCCTCGTCCACTCCCGACAAGCCGGCGTACGATCCGCGTGTGCTCGCACTCGGGGCGGGGATCGCACGCTGGCTCGAGCAGCACTTTCCCGACAAGGTCAAGAACGCGGTCTGCCTTGCGGATTACGTCAAGAAGGCGCACCGGATCTACGCCGGCGAGGACGTGGTGCGCGAGCGCGGCCCGCTGCCGTGGAGCGCCTCGCTCGTGGCGCAGGAGATGCTCAACGTGGGCGACCACGTGCTGCAGGACGTGGTCGACTTCGATCGCCGCACCTCGGCGGTGTTCGTGCCCGTCCCGGATGTCGGCACGAGCCGGCAGGAGGCCATGCTCGCGGAAGTCCGTCGCATGCTCGATCGAGAGCAGGAACGCATGCGCAACGAGGGCATGCCGGTGCGGCTCACCGCGACGGGCATGTTCGCGATCGGTGACGACATCTACCAGACGCTCGTCAACGGGCTGCTCGAGTCGCTCGGGGGCGCGATCGCGGTCTCGCTGCTCGTGTTCAGCGTGGTGCTCGGCTCGTGGCGGCTCGGGCTGCTCGCGCTCGTGCCGAACGTGACGCCGCTCGCGCTCACCTTCGGGATGATGGGGCTGCTCGGGATCGATCTGACGCCGACCACGGTGATCGTGTTCTCGATCACGCTCGTGATCGCCGACGACGACACGGTGCAGTACTTCGCGCGCTTCAAGCAGCGCTTCCTCGAACTCGCCCGCGCCGGGCACCCCGATCCGCACCGCGAGGCCGCGCTCGGCACGCTGCACGAGGCGGGACTGCCCATGTTCATCACGGCGGTGGCGGTCTCGGCGGGCTTCCTCATGCTGCTGTTCAGCGAGTTCGAGGGACTGCGCAACTTCGGGCTGCTGATCGGCGTGTCGCTGTTCGCGGCGGTGTTCGCCGATCTGTTCCTCACTCCGATCCTGATCATGACGCTCCGGCCGCGGATCGGCGGGTACGGATCGCGCGGGGCGGCGGCTGACGATCCGGGGCTCGGCGCGCCGGAGGCGCAGCCACCAGCGGGGGACCTCGCGTCGTAGCGCGTCACCTTCTTGCACCGGCCCGACCACGCCCACCGCGCCGTCGTGCCGGGCCGGGGCGCCCGCCGGCTGTCGCCCCGCCAAATTTGCCGTTCGCGTTGCTTCGTCAGATCCAGCCTGCTCGCCGCGTTGCATGGACGGGAGCGAGGCAGGAGGGACGCCATGGAGACGCGCGTGGTCGATCGGGTACGGGAATTCGGGATCGCGGACCGGTGGTGGCTTCTTGCGAGCACCGACCTGCAACGCTGGATCGACGAGCGGTTTGCGGAGGTGGTGGCGTCCGCGAGCGAGCGCGTCGGACGCCTGTCCGGCTGTCGGGAGACCGTGCGCCGCGGCCTCGAACAGGCACGCGAGATCACCCACGTGCTCGAATTGCTCGACCTGCCCGAAAACGACCACCTCACGGAGCTGATCGAGAAGCTCGAGGCGCTCGAGCACATGTACGACGCGCTGGCGAACGCCGTCGGACGCTGGGGGGCGCTGCTCGGGCTGCCGCCGAGCGAGCACCCGCTCGGGGTTCCCGAGCCCTCACGATCCGAGCAGTCCGAGCCCGCTCTTCCGGATCCGGGTGCGCCCGAGGCCGACGCGGGCCTGGTGGCGATCCTGCAGGCGCCCCCACTGTTCGAGGAACTGGCGCGCCTGCGCGCCGAGCGGCCGGTTGCGCCTCCGGACCGCCACACGACGGCCGCTTCCGAGAGCGCACCCGACACGGCCGCGCAGCGCTCGCCCGACCGTCCCTGGTGGGCCGAGGCCTCCTCGAGTGCGGCCGCCACCAGTTGCCCGATTCGGCCCGCCTGGTTCCCGCCGCTCGAACGCGAGGCGTTGCCGGATTACCTCGCGTGGCTCGAGCAGCGCCTCGCGATCCTGCACAAGAAAGGCCCTCGAGGGGGCTTGCAACACTTCGAGGCGGGGCTGTCGTGGATCGCCGGCGTCTGCCGTCTGCTGCAGGAGCATTTCTCCGTGCTGCGCGACCCCTCGCACCCGCAGGGAGGCCGCGTGCAGGGGATGCTCGCACGCATGCGCGCTCTCGAGACGCAGCAGCTGCGCTGCGTGGGCCGTTCGGTGCCGGCGTTGCACCCCAACTACAGCTGCGCCTGGCCGACGAACGTTCTCACCTGGGGAACGCGTTTCGCCGAGTACGAGCGGAATGCCGGCCGGGAACTCGACCCGGCTGTCGACGCGGCACGGCTCGCCGAAATCGAGCGGGAACGCGAACGGCTCCGCGCGGAGCAGCGCGAGCGCAAACGAGAGGAGGCTACGAGGCTGCTCGACGGGATCGAGCAACGCCTCGAGCGGATCGCGCGGTGGCGGGAGCGAGCCGCCGACGATCGGTCGGACGCAGCGGAGCACGAGGAGATCGAGCCGCTGCGTGCCGAGCTGCTGCGGTACATGGAACTCGTCGGTCCCGACGAGCCGCTGCTCGAGATCGTGCAGCCGCTGGCCGAATTGGTCGCCGTGGGGCCGTCGTTCCGGCGGCTTCGACGCGCTCTCGAACGTCGCCGGCTCGCGCTCGCTCCCGCGGTGGCGGCGCCGGCGCCGGCCGACGAGGCGGGCGACGAGGAGCAGGTGGCCGAAGCGGCGCAACGTCTCGCGAGCGACGCGGCCGAGGCCGGCGGGGCGGAAC
>RFJN01000028.1 GCA_003694875.1 Planctomycetota bacterium
GAAGAAGCGGTGATCCCGCATGTCGCGGTTGGTGATCGAGAAGCGCACGAACCAGTACGGCTCGGCGTCCGGCTCGTGCCCGACCAGCAGCCGCACCGGCTTGTCCCAGCGCAGATCGAGGTGGTAGATGTCCTTGGTATAGCGGGATTCGTCGGCTCCGGCCCCGTGCAGGCCGACCAGCGCCACGACCGCGCCGACAGCTGCCCACACCACCCACGGCCGCGATGAACGCCACCCGTTGCGCACGCGCCTGCCCTCCTCCCCAGCCGGTTTGCCCGATCGGCTGCGCAAACGCCGCTCAACCGCGGCGTACGCGTCCCCCGCCGCCTGGGAACACGACACCGACGCCGTCTGATCGCAAAACGCGCCCCGCAAGCGAGGCGGCGCGAGTATAGCCCTCCCCGAGAGCGCCGTCAACGCGCGCCCGCCGCCCGGCCGCCCGCACGCTCTCACGGTCGGGAGCGGGTCACCTCGCGCTCGCCCACCGCCGTGACCACCGCCGGCGGCAGAAACCGCGCGATGGCATCCACGGTGCGCCGGGCCGCACCGCGGCGCGCCTCCACCGCCGCCCGGGCGCGATCGCCGACCGCCCGCGCACGCTCCTCGTTCTCGAGAAGCTCCCCGAGCGCCCCTTCGAGCTCCTCCGCCCCCCCGATCTGCACGATCGCGTCCGCCTCGCGCAACAACGCCACCGCCGCCCGGAAGTTGTAGGTGTGCGGCCCCACCACCACGGGCTTGCCGAGCCCCGCCGGCTCGAGCACGTTCTGCCCCCCGTGGCGCACGAGCGAGCCCCCCACGAACACCACCGTCGCCATGGCGTACAGCCGCGCGAGCTCTCCGATCGTGTCGACCACGAACACCGTCTCGGGCGAGCCGAGCCGCGCCGGCTCCACCTCCCCGCGGTCGATCGCCGTCTTGCACACCGGCACGAACCTCGCCTGCTGGCAATAGCGCTGCACCTGCACAACCCGCTCGAGATGGCGCGGCACGATCACGAGCCGCAACGCCGGCACCCGCCGGCACAACCCAGCGTACGCCTCGAGCACCGCACGCTCCTCGCCCTCGTGCGTGGATCCGGCCACGAGCACCGGCGCCTCACCGACCCCGAACACGCTGCGGTACCGAGCCCCGTCCTGTTCGACATCCTCGGGCTGCAACAGCGCGTCGTACTTGAGCGAGCCCGTCTCGAGCACCCGCGCCGCCGGAATGCCCAGCGCCCGATAGCGCTCCGCGTACTCCCCCGACTGCGCACACCACAACCGGATCGCATCGAGCCCCGGCCGCAACAGCCACCGCAGCCGCCGGTAGCCGCGAAAGCTGCGCTCGGTCATGCGGCCGTTCACGAGCACCACCGGAATCGAACGACGCCGGCAGTGCGCAAGGAAGTTGGGCCAGATCTCGCCCTCGACGAGAACCACCACCGCGGGACGGATCGCATCGAGCGCCCGCCGCACCGCGAACCCCACGTCGATCGGGTAGCGCAACAGCGTGTGCTCGCCGTAGTGGCGCTGCGCCATGGCGAAACCGGTGCCCGTCGTCGTGGACACCGCCAGATCGAGTTCCGGAAAGCGCCGCCGCAGCTCCGCCACAAGCGGCCGCGCCCCGAGCACCTCGCCCACCGAAACGCCGTGGATCCACACGCACCGACGCGGTCCGTCACGCCGCGGCAGCCCGCGCCCGAGACGCTCCCACACCCCGTCGCGAATCCGCGGCCGACGCACGAGCAGGTACGCGAGCACCGGCGCCGAGACAACCGCGGCGAGCAGGTAGATCAGGTCGTAGAGCCACACGCCCGCCGCTCGCCCCCGCGCCGTCCGATCCGTGCCGTCGCGTCGCGCGCTAGCGCCCGAAGCAGCACTTCTTGTACTTCTTGCCCGATCCGCACGGACACGGATCGTTGCGTCCGACCTTCGGACCGACGTGCACCGGCTGCGCCCGCTCGGGTTCCTCGCCGCGCCCCTGCGCCCGCGCGCGCCGCTCGGCAGCCCGCGCACTCGCCTCCGCTCCCACCGCCGCGAGCTGCGGCGCCGGACGGCGACGGGTGCGCCGCTCCGCGCTCGTCTTCGCCGGTCCGTGCGTCTCGGTGGCCGATCCGCGCCAGACCCGCCCGAGCATGCGCTCCTCTTCCTCGGTCACGAGCCGCAGCTTGAACAGCAGCGAGGTCACGTCGTCCTGGATGCTCGCCATCATCTGGCGGAAGAGCTGGAAGCCCTCCTTCTTGTAGGCGAGCTTGGGATCCTCCTGGGCGTAGCCGCGCATGCCGATGCCGCTGCGCAGCTGGTCCATGCCCTTGAGGTGGTCCTTCCACTTCTCGTCGATCTTCTGCAGCAGCAGAAAGCGCTCGAGGGTGCGCATCGCCTCGTGGCCCATCTCGGCCTCGCGACGCGCGAGCACGTCCTTCGCCTCCTCGACGAGCCGCCGCTCGATCTCCGCCGCCGGCTTGCCCTCGATCTCGGACGGATCGATCTGCACCCCGAAGCGGGTATTCGCCCACTCGCACAGCGCCGCGTAATCGCGCTCGCTCTCGATGAGCTGGTCCGAGACGTAGGTGTCGCACGCGTCCCCCACCACGTCCTCGATCATCTCGACGATCATGCGGTGGGTGTCCGCCCCCTCGAGCACGTTGTTGCGCATCTCGTAGACGAGCTTGCGCTGCTCGTCCATGACCTTGTCGTACTCGAGCAGGTTCTTGCGGATATCGAAGTTGCGCGCCTCCACCTTCTTCTGCGCGCGCTCGATCGCGCGCGTCACCATGGGGTGCGAGATCTCCTGGCCCTCGACCATGCCGAGCCGCTCGAGGATGCGCCCCACACGCTCGGGCGCGAAGATCCGCATGAGATCGTCCTCGAGCGAGAGGAAGAACTGCGAGCTGCCCGGATCGCCCTGCCGCCCGCAGCGACCGCGCAGCTGGTTGTCGATCCGCCGCGACTCGTGCCGCTCGGTCGCGAGCACGTGCAGCCCCCCGATCGCCGCCACCCCGCCCTCGAAGTAGCGCCCCACGTTCTCGCGCGCCTCGAGCAGCGTCACGATCGGTTCGGTCTTGCGATACAACTCCAGCTCGTCCTTGATGCCCGCCGCCTTGAGCGCCTTCCACAACGCCTTGCGCCGTCCGTCGGCATCGAGCGCCTCGAGATCCTCGAGCGTCAGCGACAGCTTGTAGCGCTCGATGAACGCGCGCACCTTGTGGGCCGTCCCCTCCGCGGCGAATGCCTCGAGCCGCTCGCGCGCCTGCTCGGGCGTGAGTTCCGCGATCTGCTCGGGCCGCAGCCGCTGCATGCCCTTGTGCCAGAACACCTCCTGCACCCATTCGGCCGCACGCCGCAGATCCTGCGGGCTCTCCGGCTTCTGGCCGAGCAGGATGTCGGTGCCGCGGCCCGCCATGTTCGTCGCCACCGTGACCGCACGAAGCTGCCCCGCGCCCGCCACGATGTGCGCCTCCCGCTCGTGGTGCTTCGCGTTGAGCACCTCGTGCGGAATGCCGCGGCGCGACAGGATGTCGGACAGCAGCTCGGAACGCTCGACCGCGATCGTGCCCACCAGCAGCGGACGCCCGAGCGTGCGCACGCGCTCGATCTCGTCCGCGATCGCGCGCATCTTCTCCCGTGCGGTACGGTAGACCACATCGGGCCAGCTCTCGCGGATCAGCGGGCGGTTGGTCGGAATGGTCACCGCGTCGAGCTTGTAGGTGCTGTGGAACTCCTCGGCCTCGGTCTGCGCGGTGCCCGTCATGCCGCTGAGCTTGGTGTAGAGACGGAAGAAGTTCTGGATCGTGACCGTGGCGAGGGTCTGGTTCTCCTCCTTGATCTTGAGCCCTTCCTTCGCCTCCACCGCCTGGTGCAGACCGTCCGACCACCGACGACCGGGCATGAGGCGGCCGGTGAACTCGTCGACGATGATGATCTCGCCGTCGCGCACCACGTATTCCTTGTCGCGCTTGTAGAGGTGGTGCGCCTTTAGGGCCTGGTCGATGTGGTGCGGCCAGTCCATGTTCGCGCCCGTGTAGAAGTCGTCCACCCCGACGAGCTTCTGCGCCGCCTCGACCCCCTCCTCGGTCAGCAGCACCTGGTGCTCCTTCTCCTTGACCTCGAAGTGGATCCCCGGCTTGAGCGCGCGCGCGACCCGGTCCGCGATGTAGTACTTCTCGGTCGCCTCCTCGGCCGCCCCGCTGATGATCAGCGGCGTGCGCGCCTCGTCGATCAGGATCGAGTCGACCTCGTCCACGATCGCGTAGTACAGCTCGCGCTGCACCTGCTCGCGACGCGATACCTTCATGTTGTCGCGCAGGTAGTCGAAGCCGAACTCGTTGTTCGTACCGTACGTGATGTCGCACGCGTACTGCCGCTGCCGCTCGGCATTGGACATGTTCTGCTGGATCACGCCCACCGTCAGCCCGAGCAGTTCCATGACCGGCGCGTTCCAGTCGCGGTCGCGGCGGGCGAGGTAGTCATTGACTGTGATCACGTGCACACCGTGGCCGAGCAGCGCGTTGAGGAACGCCGGCAGCGTGGCGACGAGCGTCTTGCCCTCGCCGGTCACCATCTCGGCGATCTTGCCCTGGTGCAGCACGATCCCGCCGATCAGCTGCACGTCGTAGTGCCGCATGCCGAGGGTGCGCTTGCTCGCCTCGCGCACGAGTGCGAACGCCTCGACGAGCACCTCGTCGAGCACCTGCTGCTCGATCTCCGCCGCCTTCTCGAGCGTCTCCTGCGCAAGCTCGCGCTCGCCACCGTGCCGCTGCTCGCGCGCCTGCTCGACGAGCCGCTCGTAGCCGCGCTCGCGCCGGCGGGTGTGCACCCGCTCGCGCAGCGCCACCGCCCGCTCGCGCAGCTCCGCGTCCGACAGCCGCGCGAGCTCGGGCTCGAGGGCGTTGATCGCCTCGACCGTCGGCAGCATCTCATTGAGAAGGCGCTGGTTGCGGCTGCCGAACAGCTTCACCAGAACCTTCGAAGCCCATTCACCCAGAAAGAGGAGCAACCGCCTCTCGCCTCGCTTCGATCCGGAATCGTAACCTTCGGAACCGGAAGGGGGTAGGAACTCCGATCCCCACCCCTCCGAACCTTCGGATTGTAGGTGCCTGCTGCCCCCCGGTCAACGCGCGACACCGCCGGCCCGAACGGTACCCCGCGCCAGCGCCACCGCATGCGACCGCGCGTTCACGCGAGTTCCAGGCTGCCGCGCAGGCGCTCGATCGAGTCCAGCCCCGCCTCGAGCAGACGCTGCGGCAACGCCTCGATCACCCGCGGAAGCAGCAGCGGGTCGGCGAAGATGGCCGTGCCGATCTGCACCGCACTCGCGCCCGCCACGATGAACTCGAGCACGTCGTCCACCCCCGCGATCCCGCCCACACCGATCACCGGGATCGTCAACGCCCTCGCGAGCTGCGCCACGATCCGCAGCGCCACCGGCTTGATCGCAGGCCCCGAGAGCCCGCCCGCGCCCCGCCCGAGTGCCGCGGTGCGCGAACGCCAGCGCACCGCGAGCCCGAGCAAGGTGTTGATCGCCGTCACCGCATCCGCCCCCCCCGCCTCCGCCGCCTGGCCGATCGCCACCACGTCGGTCACGTTCGGGGTGAGCTTCGCGAACACCGGCAGACCGGTCGCACCGCGCACCGCCCGACAC
>RFJN01000280.1 GCA_003694875.1 Planctomycetota bacterium
CCGTAGGGCAGGTCGTAGTGACACCACTCGCGCGCCACGCGTCCGCCGCGTACGAGCATCGCATAGCCCGGCAGCAGCTTGCGTACGGACGCGAGCGCCTTCTGCGCACGCCAGCGCACCTCGGGGTCGGGGCTGTGCGCCGCCTTCTCGAGCAGCGGCAGCGCGTCCTTGCCCGCCTTCGCGAGGGTTGCGGTCGCCTTTTCGCGCGTGGCGAAGTCGTCCGCGCCGAGCTGTTCGATCCACCAGGCGACCGGCTTGCCGTCGACCGTCGGAGTAGCCGCCTCGGGCTCGGGCGCCTGCGTCTGCGCCGGCGCGGCGCCGTCCGGGGCGCTCTGTGCCCGACTGCCGGCTGTGGCCGGACCGAGCAGGATCAGGGTGGCAGCGGTGCACGCGAGAAGGCGCGTGCCGGGGACGCGGGACCGGGTGGTGACCATGGAGACTCTCCCTCGCAGTGTTCGCACCGTGGCGCGGATTCGCAACCGGACCGAACCGACCTCTCTGCCTCACGCTACGTGGCCGCGGCCCCGCGTGTTGGCGCGGCCGGGGCCAGGCTCGTTTCTGAACAGAGCCTAGCGCGGACGGAGCTCGACCTCGAGGTCCCGGTGCTCCTCGCCGCGGCGCACGCGTACCGCGACGCGGCGGCCCACCGACTGCGCCGCGACCCAGCGCTTGAGCGCGTGGGCGTCGACCACCTCGAGTTCGCCGATGCGCTCGATCACGTCGTGGGCCCGGATGCCGGCGCGTTCGGCCGGGCCGCCGGGCAGCACGCGCAGCACGAACACGCCGCGCTCGCTCGGCGCACCGAGTTCGCGCGCAAGTTCGGGATCGAGGCCGATCACCTGCACGCCGAGCCACGGGTGCGGTTCGCGTGCTGCGCGCGCGAGGCGCTCGATGATCGGCTCGACCGCGGACATGGGCAGCGCGTAGGCCGTCGAGTCGGAGCCGCCGGCGAGCAGCGTTTCCGGTCGGGTGGCCGGGGAGGGGCGATCGGCGTTGCGCGCGAGGCGTCCGAGCAGCGCGGACAGCGCGTGCTGCAGGCGAGCCGCGAGGGTGCGCAGGGGATCGGGGGCGAAGGCGCCGCCGGTCACGGCGATCACCGTGCCGCGGGCGTCCACGACCGGGCCGCCGGGATCGCCGGGGCCGATCGGCACCGAGAGCTGCAGCAGCCCCTGCAGGCGCTCGCCGTCGGCCTCGATGCTGCGGCCGGCGCCGGCCACGAGGCCGAACGCCACGCTGCCGCGCAGCCCGTAGCGGTTGCCGAACGCGAGCACGAACGCGCCCGGCTGGGGTCGCGCCGCGGCGTCGCGCGGGGCGACCGGCAACGTCTCGGCGGGCCCGAGCGGCAGGGCGAGCAGGGTGAGAGCGGTGTGGGCGTCGACGCCGAGGATCTTCGCGCGCCGGTGGATCGTGCCGACCCGGACGTAGACCTCCGCGGCGGACTCGAACACCCGTCCGAGGCTCACCACGCGCCCGTCGGCGGACCACACGAATCCGCTGAGCACGACCGCCTCGCGGCGCGGGGCGCCGTCGGGCGTGGCGAGCAGGCGCACCACGGTGATCTCGGCCACGCTCGGTCGGAGGCGGGCCGCGAGGCGCTGCAGCTCGCGGTCGAGCGAGACGAGCGGAGAGTCGGGCGCGGGCGGTTCGCTCTGCGCCGACGACGTTGCGGCCGCCGCGAGCAGCAGCACGCCCGCGGCGAGGTACGCGAGAGCGCTGCGGAGCGGGGTGTGCACAGCGGACATGGTTTCGAGGGGTCCGATCAGAAGTCGAGCACTTCGCCGGTGTTCGTTCGCGGCCGACGCCAGCCGTCGAGCGGGTAGGTGGTCGCGTCGCGCTCGGCCGGCGGTGCGAGATCGGACGGCGCCGCGTCGACCGGAAGCGCCGGAACGACGGCGCTGCCCACGCTCCCGGGCGTGTGCACCGGCAGGTCGGTGCGCAGCTCGCGGGTCCCGGTTGTGTCCGGCGGTTCGGCGAAGGGGCGATAGATCACGACCGCGGCGAGGATCGCGGCGGCAGCGAGCCCCACGCGAAGCGCCCTGCGCCAAGTGGGCAGGTGGTGGATCCGCGGGCCGGGCAGCGGCGTCTCGCGTCGCATCTCGGGCCCGGCCTGCGCGATCGCCACCTGCAGCTCCGCCCAGAACCGCTGCCCGTCCGCGATCCGGGCGGGCAGGGCGTGCTGGCGCTCGCGGCGCGCGAATGCCGCGAGCCGCACCCGGTCCCCCCGCAGCGCGTCCTCGTAGGCCGCGCAGCGCTCGCACACGAGCAGGTGTTCCTCGATCGGCACCTCCAGATCGTCGGGCAGGTCCTCGCCGACGAACAGCGGCAGCCAGCGGCGCACCCGTGCACACTCGCTTCCGAACCCCTTCACCTCGTTGCCTCCCCGCCCGTGCTGCCGTCGCCGTACAGACTTTCCCACTCGTCCCGAAACAGCTTGCGAGCCCGGTGCAGCCGCCAGCGTACCGTGGCGTGCGTCGAGCCGACCAGCTCCGCGATCTCCTTGGCCGAAAGTCCGTTGAGTTCGCGCAACACCATGACCTCGCGATACGGTGGCGGCAGCCGGTCGAGCACCGCACGCACCCGCTGCCCGAGTTCGGCGCGCTCGAGCTGCTCGTGTGCGCCGATGCCGTTGCCCTGCATGTCGCCGACGTCATCCAACGATACGTTTCTGCGCGTGCCGCGTTTGCGCAACAGGTCGACGCTCAGGTTGCTCACGATCCGGTACAGCCAGGTGTAGAAGCGGTAGCGGGGGTCGAAGCGGTCGAGCGACTTGAACACCCGCACGAACGCTTCCTGCGTGATGTCGATCGCGTCCTGCTCGTCGCCCACCATGTTGTAGGCGACCCAGTAGATGCGCTTGCGGTAGCGATCGACCAGGGCGCGGAACGCGGACTCGTCGCCCTCGCGCGCCCGCGCGACGAGGGCGTTCTCCTCCTCGCGGGCCGCCCGGGCTGCGTCCGCCTCGGGTTCGGGGCGCGCTGCTTCGGTGCTGCGTTGCTCGAGCACGACTGCCCCCTGCCCCCGCTGCTTCCGCCCCTGCCGTGTGCCCGCCCGCCGCGGTGTGCGCGTCCGCGCTCCAACGCGTGGCGAATCCGGCCGGCCGTGCCGGACAGCGGTCGCCGCTGCACCGTCGTGGCGCGAGACGAGCGTCACGATTCTATCCGCATCGCCAAGCGGCTGCGGTCGCGTGCCGTCGCTCAGTAGACCTCCGGCGGCGCGTCTTCGCGGGGCGCGGGCGTGTCGGCCCGCTCCCGCTCGGTCGGGCGCCGGGGGGCGGGCGGCGGCTGCTGCTCTCGCTCGAGCGCGCGCCGGACGCGTTCGACCCACGGCGGGAGGTCCGGGCGGTCCGACAGCCGCAGCGCCTCCTCGCGCAGCCGCTCGAGCAGCGCTGCGGTGCGGCGGCTGCGCGCGATCTCCCGCAGCCGCTCGCGCCACCGATCGTTGCGCAGCTCGCGCTGCAGGCGCCGGTCGAGCGCGCGCACGAGCCGCAGATGGCGCTCCACCTCCCGCTCGGGAAGATCGAGCCCCTCGCGCAGCACACGCTCGATCTTCGCATACAGCGTCCGGCGCTGTTGCTCCCGCTGCCGCTCCTGTTCGTCGGCCGGATCGTCCTGCGCGTTGAGCGCCTCGACGAGGTCGGTCAGAAGCTGTTCCGCATGCGGTGCGAGCCCGTTCTCGTACGGGTTGTCGCCCTGCTGCAGCCGTTCGAGATCCCGTGCGCCGCCGCTGGCCATGAACTTCTGGAACGCGAGCACGAAGGGGCGGATCTTGAGGTCGCTGCGAAACCGCAGCCGTTCGCCGCCGGCGGGATCGGCCACGAGTTCGAGCAGCGCCTCGAGTGCGGTGCTGGCCGGATCGTCCTCGTTCCGTTCGCGCAGCTCGATGCGCTGCCGGTCGGGGTTCCAGCGCGCGAGCTCGTTGAGCTGCGCCTCGATCTGCATGCGCAGGAACATCTCCTCGGCCGCAGCGCGCCGCCGCTCCTCGTCGGCGCGTCGCTGTCGCTCCGCGGCGTCCGGGGCATCGTCAGCGGGTTGCGGGGCGGCGAGAAGGGGAGCGGCCGCGAGGCTGGCGACCGCCATGGCGGCGGCGAAGCGCTTCGGCCAGGTTCCCGTGACCGGTCGTGTGCGCATGGCGTCGTGTTCCTCCTCGACATGGCGGCTCTCTCCCCGAGGGTACGTCGACATCGCCGTTGGTGTTGGCCCTCCGGGAAGCGGTGTATGATGACGGCGGGTTGCACACGGTGCGTGACAGCGGTGAGGACGCCGAGGTGATCGAACGAGCGGGGCAGCAGGAGCGTCATGACCGTCTGGTCGAGCGGGTGCTCGTGGTGGGGTCGGAGCGCGCGGCGGTGGAGGCGGCCTGCCGCGAGGTGCGGCGTTTCTCCTCGGAGTACGGCTACCCCCTTGAGGTGTGGCGCGCCGACGGACTGGACGCGGCACTGAGTCTCCTCGACCGCTACATCGACGTGATCGTGCTCGTCTACCCGGGGCTGCCGCACGCAGCACCGGCGCCGCTGGTGCGCGAGCTGCGGCGGCGCTACGGCGGGCGCATGGTCATGATCAACGACGATCCGGAGCTCGACAGCTGCGGCTGGGGGCGGCACTACCAGGTGGACGTGCACCTCGAGGACACCGCGCGGCTCGTCGAGACGCTTGCGCGGCTGCTCTTGCAGCCGCGCAAGCGCGGCAGCACCGCGCTCGTGCTCGCGGGCGGCGGCATCCTCGGCGGCTTCAACGAGGCGGGAAGCCTCAAGGCGCTGCGGGACTTCGGGATCACCGACTTCGACATGTACATCGGGATCTCGGCCGGCAGCGTGATCGGCTCGCTTGCGGCCAACGGCGCCACGCCGGAGGAACTGCTCGAGCACAAGGCGCTCGGCTTGACGCAGTTCTACTTCCCCAACCTCGCCGAGGCGGCGCACAAGGTGCTCGCCTTCCTGCCGGCCGCGGTGCGTCGCGGCGCGGAGTACCTGCGGCTCGAGCACCGCGACGGGCTGTTTCTGCTCTCGAGCCTGTTCACCACCTCGGCAATCCTGTCCAACCGCCGGATCGCCGAGCGGCTCGCCGACATCTTCGCCTACAAGGGCGGCACCAACAGCTTCCGGGAGTTGCGCGAGCGCGGCAAGCGGCTGTTCGTCATGGCGGTCGACATGGACGCGGCCACCACGCGGGTCTTCGGCGCCGACGACGACCTCGACGTGCCGATCTCGCAGGCGGTCGCGGCCTCGTGCGCGCTGCCGCTCGCGTACGCGCCGGTGCGGATCGACGGGCGGGACTACCTCGACGGGGCGGTGGCGCGCACCGCGGGTGTCGACGTCGCGGTCGAGCAGGGCGCGGACCTGATCGTGGTGGTGAATCCGCTCGTGCCCTACACCGGCGGAGACGCGGGCTACATCAAGAGCCTCGGCGTGCTGGGGGTGGCGGAGCAGACGTACCGGATCCTGCTGCAGCAGCGGCTGCGGCAGACGATCGAGTTCTATCGCTACACCCGCCCCGACATCGCGATCCTCCTGATCGAGCCCGACACCGACGATCCCACCATGTTCCACAACCCGCTCAATGCGGCCGAGGGGCTGATCGAGCTCGCGGCCATGCACGGCTACCGCAGCACCCGGCGCACGATCGAGGCGCGCTTCGACTTCATGAAACGCGCCTTCTACCACCACGGGCGCCCGATCACGCGCGAGGTGGCCGACGAGGAGTTCGACGTCGTGGTCGATCGCGATGTCTCGCTCGACATGCTCGGGCGGGTGCTGCGTCGCAGCCGCAGCGGGATGTCGCTGCGCGTGTTCGAATAGCGGGGGGGCTGGCATGGCGGCGCGGGCGCTCACGCCCGGGGCGGGACGGGTCAAGGTGCTGCGTCGCAGCGCCCACCTCTCGGTGTTCCGGCGTGCCGACGACTTCTACGTCTACCACGATCTGTGGGGCTATCTGCTCGCCATGGACCGGCTCGCGCTCGAGCTGCTGTGGTCGTTCGATCCGCGCGGCGAACGGATCGAGACGGTGCTCGCGCGGTTTCGCGGTCGGCTGCGGCCCGAGCAGCTCGAGGGCTACGTGGCCACCTTCCGCTCGCACCGCTGCCTCGTGACGGTGCGGCGCAACGAGCGCGAGGAGCCGCTGCGCCGGGGCTATCCGGTGCTCGCGCCGTGGACGGTACTGTGGCGCCGGCCGGCCGAAGAGGGGGGCGGCGGGGCCGGTGCGGCGGTGCTCGCCTACTACGACCGGGAGCTGCGGCGGCCGGTGCTGCAGCGTCTGTCGCCCTTCGAGGCGGCGTTTCTCGACGCCTGCGAGGGGGAGAAGACGATCGCGGCGCTCGCCGAGCAGCTCGGTCCCCGCTTCGAGATCGAGGACGCCGAGGGGCGTCTCGCGCGCTTCGTGCGCTCGCTCACCCACTCGCGGCGGCAGGTGCTCAAGCTCGCCGACCGGCCGCTGTACGAGTACCTCGCCTTCCGCCCGCCGTACCTGCGCTCCTCGATGCCGTTCGAGCGGATCGATCCCGATCGGCTGCTCGCCGGCGAGCCGCCGGAGCGGCGCGTGGTCGATCTGGCGAACTGGCACCGCGAGGAGATCGCGGACGCCGACCGGCAGTTCGAGGTCGAGGAGACCACGCTGAGCCACATGTTCCGCGAGCCGCATCCTGCGCTCGGGGGGCGCTCGTACGGCGAGGCGTTCGCGCAGGCGCTGCTCGCCCGCCGGCTCGTGCCGGGCCGCGGCGAGGTGCTCGAGATCGGGGGCGGGGTGGGATTCTTCGCGCTGCGACTGCTCGAGACGCTGCGCCGCCACACCCCGCGGCGCTTCGCACGGCTCGGCTACACGGTGCTCGATCTCTCGCCGGTGCTGCAGGGAAGCCAGCAGCTTTTGCACGCCGCGCTCGACGGGAAGGTGCGGCACCTGCGCGCCAACGCCTCGCGTACCCTTCCGTTGCGCGACGGCTCGATCGCGCTCGCGATCTCGAACGAGGTGATCGCCGATCTCGAGACGGTGCGGGTCACCCGCACCGAGATCGAGTCCGGACGCGCCGCCCCCGACGCGCCCGAGCCGGTGCGACGCGCGCTGGCGCTGATCGCGCGCCACCGGCTGCCGGTGGAGGATGCCCCCGAGCGGTTCTGGCTCAATCTCGGCGCGCTGTCGCTGCTCGAGGAACTGTGGCGCGTGCTCGAGCCGGGGGGCAGCGCCGTGCTGACCGAGTTCGGCGACTTCGAGCAGTACGCGATCGAGAGCACCCACCTCGGACACAGCGAGTTCTCGATCCACTTCGGCCACATGATGCACGTCGCGCGCTCGCTCGGCTTCGAGGTGGCGCGCACCGACATCATGGAGTTTTTGCAGTTCGACCCGTCGGTGCGGGTGCTCGCGACCACGCGCACCCACTTCGTCTGCCTGCAGGCGCTGCTGCAGCGTCGCGGGGTGAACCTGCAGAAGCTCGCCTACACCCGCGAGGCGTTCGAGGCGCTGTGCGGCCGCCGCATCCGGGCAGAGCAGATCGAGGGGCTGCGGTTCACACCGGTGGGCGAGCGCGCGCTCGGGTTGCGGCCCGCCGAGTTCAAGGTGCTCGTGCTGCGCAAGCCGCGTGGCGGGGCGGCGACCGTCCCGCACAGCCGCGGAGACGGCGGGCAGTAGGGGGCGGTCGGGGCCTGCGTGCCCGGACCGAACGGAACGCGAGGCATGGGGTGGCGCGGGCTGGCGCCGAACGTGGCGCTGGCACGTACGCGGTGACGTCTCGCCGTCGCTTGGTGCCGGCGGTGCCTTGCGGTGATGGGCGCCACGCGGCTGCCGTACCAGGGTGCGTGGCGAGGCGCCACGCGGAGACGTCGAGACGTCGAGGGCGCAACGCACGGTTCGCTCCGTGCTTCGTAAACCGCACACGGACCCACGCCGACCATGGGAAGCCTTGCAAGTACGACAACGAAGTCGTGGTGACGAATTCGCTTGTCGAGATGGTGACAGACCCGGGGTTCCTGGGTTCCTCATTGTCTTCTCGATCCTGGCGCTGGAACGGGGGGCGCGGGAGTGCACTGCACCGGACCGAACTTCAAAGCACCGAAGGTGGGTCAGTCGCCGCGGGAGGCGTGCGCGTCGTGTTCGTCGCGCGCCGCGCGCTGCCGGCGCACCTCCTCGAGCCGGCGCATGCGTTCCGCGATCTCCTCGTCCTCGGGGGCGATCGCGTGGGCGAGTTCGATCAGGTGCGCGCTCGCGTTCATGAACACGACGCGCCCGTCGTCGAGGATCACGATCTCGCCGCCGTGTTCGCTCACGAGCTGGCAGGCGCGGTCGGGATCGAGGGCGAGATCGCCGGCGGGCTCCTCGGGCGGGTTCGGGGCCGGGGCGGGTTCGGTCGGTTCGGTCGTCATCGGATCACCTCGATCTTGTATCGCTCGGCGAGAACGCGTGCGCGCTGCGCCTCCTCGGGGCTGCTCTGGCGGTCCATGCCGGGGACGCGTGGGGCGCGGAACAGGGGAACGTAGGGATCGAGCAGCGAGAGCGGGACGCCGGGCAACTGCTCGCGCATGCGCTGCAGCACCGGCTCGGTGCAGCACTCGATGTGGCCCGGCATGACGAGGTGGCGCACGATGGTGCGCGCGCCGCTGTCGCGCGCGCGCACGAAGTTGTGCTGCACGACCTCGGTGTAGCGTTGCAGCCCGGCGAGCCGACGGGCGCACGCGTCGTTTCCGAACTTCCAGTCCCCGAGATAGACGTCGACCACGCCGTCGAGCAGTTCCGCCTGCTCGGCGCTGTAGTACATGTTCGAGTTCCAGACCACGCGCGTCTCGGCGGGGCACTCGCGCAGCAGCTCGAGGATCGCGAGCAGGTTCACGCTCGGCTCGCCCCCGAGCAGGTTCAGGTTGGTGGCGCCCTCGCGCTGTCGCTGCCGCACCCGCTCGGCGAACCGCCGCGGCTCGAGCACGGTGCCGAGCCGACGCACGTTGCGCTTTTGCACCATCTCGCCGGTCATGCAGAAGATGCAGCGGAAGCTGCAGCCGGTGAGATAGACCGCGTGCGATGGTATGAGTTCGAGTTCCTCGCCGAAGTGCAGCAGCTCGTGCACCACCCGCGCCTCGGGCCCGAGGCCGCAGTCACCGATCTCGCCCGCCATGCGGTCGACGCCACAACGTCGCTCGCAGAGGGTGCAGGCGCGCATGCAGGCGCGGGCGCGTGCGATCCGGGCATCGATGTCGGCCGGTACCATGGCCGCCATCGTAGCCCGGGCCATGGGCGGTCGCTACGCGCCGGCGCCGACCTCCTGGGGGGCCGGAAGCGCGAGCGGCTCGGGCTGGGGTTCGGGGTCGTCGCCGGTGCCAAGCTTCCAGCCGAAGTGGTGGGCGAACGACAGCCACGCGACGTAGAGGAAGCCGAAGGTGAACAGTCCCACGAAGGGGAGCACGAGGAAGCGGTGCTCGTAGGCGACCACCCCGAGCACGATCGAGAAGTAGATCCCGAAGGCGAGTTCCACGAACGGCAGCAGGCTCTTGAGGGTGGAGTAGCGCTTGCCGCGCAGCGAGCCCTTGCGCCCCTCGATCCCGTGCTTGGGCGTGCGCACGAACTCGCTCTCGTGTCCGATCAGCCCCTCGATCACCGCCTTGGCGTTGGACAGACACATCCCGATCCCGACCGAGACGGTGAGCGGGATGTAGCGCAGCCGCTGCTTCCAGGTCTGTGGGTAGATCTCGCGCTGGGCGGCGATATAGAAGCTGAAGATCGAGGTGGTGGCGAGGGTGAAGAACGGGATGTCGATCACGAACAGCTGCGTCCAGGAGCGGTCGAACTGCAGCGTCACGACCGGGAGCATGAGCACGCACAGCAGCACCATGAGGATGTAGGCGAAGTTCATGGTGAGCTGGTAGGCCGCCTCGATCTTGACCTTGAGCGGCACCTGCGGCGCCTTGAGGATCGTGAGCAGGCACTTGCGCATGACCTGCACCGCCCCCTTGGTCCAGCGGTGCTGCTGGGTCTTGAAGGCGTTGATGTCGGCGGGCAGTTCCGCCGGTGTGGTGTAGTCGGGCAGATAGATGAACTTCCAGCCCTTGAGCTGCGAGCGGAACGAGAGGTCGAGGTCCTCGGTGAGGGTGTCGTGGTGCCAGCCGCCCGCCTCGTCGATCGCCTTGCGGCGCCAGATCCCCGCCGTTCCGTTGAAGTTGAAGAAGCGGCCCGAGCGGTTGCGCGCGGTCTGCTCGATCTGCAGATGCCCGTCGAGGAACACGCTCTGGATCTGGGTCAGCAGCGAGAAATCGCGGTTGAGGTGATCCCAGCGGCTCTGGACGAGGCCCACCTCGGGGTCGGTGAAGTAGTGGACCGTGCGCCGCAGGAAGTCGGGTTGCGGCACGAAGTCGGCGTCGAAGATCGCGACGAGTTCGCCGGTGGCGTGCTTGAGCCCCTCGTCGAGCGCGCCCGCCTTGAAGCCGGTGCGGTCGGTGCGGTGGTACAGCTCGATGTCGAGCCCGCGTTCCCGCCACTGCTGTACCTTGCGGCGAGCGATCTCGGTGGTGTCGTCGGTCGAGTCGTCGAGCACCTGCACCTGCAGCAGGTGGCGCGGGTAGTCGAGCCGCCCCACGGCGTCGATCAGCCGCGACAGCACGTAGCGTTCGTTGTACGAGGGAAGCTGGATCGTGACGCTCGGCAACTCGTCATCGGAGAACTGCGCCCGGGGCCGCGGCGCGTTCTTGCGGTGCTTGTAGTACAGATAGACCATCTGGTAGCGGTGAAAGCCGTAGACGGCGAGCAGGCCGACCACCGTGAGGTAGACGCACAACAGCGCCCATTCCGAGCCGGTCACGAGCGTTTCCCCCTCTGCAGGCGCTTCGGCTGGCGAGCGCGCAAGCGCTTGCCGCGAACGAATTAGCGGGCAATCATAGCGCCCCGTGAGGGGGCGTCAAGCGCGCGTTTCGTGGGGCCGCGGCGTGACGGACTGCTTGCCGCTGCGGCTACCATGGAGCAAACGGAGGCGGCAGCGAGGGCAGCGACCGGTGTCGGGGCAGCGCGTGGTGGTGGCCATGAGCGGGGGGGTCGACTCCTCGGTCGCGGCGTGGATCGCGAAGCAGCGCGGCTGGAACCCCGTCGGGGTGTTCCTCCGCTCGGGCCACGGCGCCGAGGGGGGCGCAGACGGCAGGCGGCGGCTCAAGCAGGGCTGCTGTTCGGTCACCGACGCGGTGGACGCGCGCCGGGTGGCCGAGGCGCTCGAGATCCCCTTCTACGCGCTCGACTACGCGCGGGATTTCGAGCGGCTGATCCGCTACTTCGTCGACAGCTATGCGCGCGGCGAGACCCCGAGCCCGTGTGTGCTGTGCAACACGTGGCTCAAGTTCGGGGCGCTGCTCGAGTTCGCGCGCGACATCGGGGCCGGGGCGGTGGTGACCGGCCACTACGCGCGTCGGGTGCCGGGGGTGGGGGGGCGCGCGGGGCTCGCCCGTGCGCGCGACGGGCGCAAGGACCAGAGTTA
>RFJN01000281.1 GCA_003694875.1 Planctomycetota bacterium
CTTGCCGGTGCCGACCTCGACGAGCGTGATCCGCCTCGGTCCGAGCAGCACCGCGCGATCGGCGTGCACCCCGGCGAGCCGCGACGGACGTATCCCGTCGATCCACCAGCGGATCGCCCCGGTGTCCGCATCGACGCCATAGCAGCGGCTCGCATCCACGGGCGCCACCACGAGCACGCCGTCGAGCACGATCGGAGCCGTGTTGCGCCACACCAGCGGCCGGCGGATCGCATAGTAGCTCTGCGCACTGCGGATCGGCAGCGCCGCGTAGCGCGTGATCCACTCGAGATCGCCCGACGGCACCGACACGCACGCGAGCAGCCCGGTCCCCGTCGCGTGGTAGATCCGGTCGCCCGCGAGCACCGGCTGCATCGCGAGCGGCTCGCGCGCGTGCTCGCCGAACATGGTCATCTCGACCTGGCCCGCCCCCAGATACCGCCGCCAGAGCAGCGCTCCGGTCTCGGCGTCCACGCAGATCAGGTAGTTCTTGAGCTGCCCCTCGCGCACCACCGCTCCCGCGTACAGCCGCCCGTCGCACACCACCGGCGGCAGCGCGACCGACGCCTTCGACAGGAACGGATCGTCGGGATCGGTGTGGTCCCACACCCGGCGACCCGTCTCGAGATCGAAGGCGACGAGGCGCCGGGTCGGAATGGGCACCTTGATCGGAATGCCGCGATAGTGCTCGGCCCGCGAGACCTTCACGACGAAGGGGGCGAACACCCGCCCGCCCGCGATCGTGGCGCCGTAGAAGAGATCGGGGTTGTGGTCCTCGCCCTCCCACACCACCTGTCGCCACAGCGCGCTGCCGCGCTCGACGTCGTAGCACGCGATCGAGCGCCCGTTCGCGACCACGCACCGCCCCTCTGCCACCGAGGCGAGGATGTCGGCGAAGCCCACCGGGTCGATCCGCTGTCCGAGACGCACCACCGGCGGTGTGCGCCGCAGCCGACCCCACCGCATGGCGGCGCGACCGCGCGGCAGCAGCGGGTGGGAGGCGCGCATGGCGCCGAGCGCAGCGGGGGTGCGCAGCTTCGGAAGCTGGCGACGCCCGATCCACGGCGCGCTCGCCTCCCGCGCACGCCGCTCGCGCGCCGCCTGCTCCTGTGCGCGCACGAGCCGACGCGCCGCCTCGATCTTGCGATCGAGCCGGTCCGGATCGAGCGTCGTGTCCGGCACGCGGCGCGCCCGCCCATAGCAGCGCAGCGCCCGCACGCCCCGACCGCGCTCGTACCACAGATCGCCCGCGCGTTCGAGCGCCTCGGCCCCCTCGCGCGCCACCGGGTAGCTGCGCCACACCGCCTCGTACGCGCCGGGATCGAGCCGCTTGCGAGCGGCCGCGAACGCCACCCGCGCCTCGCCCCCGATCGCCTCGCGCACCGCCGCGATCCCCTCGGGCCCGAGCCGCAGCAGCCGCTGCCGCACGAGACGCACGTACGAGACGTAGCGCCCCTCGCCCACCGGCGAGACGTGCTGGATCCCGGCCCGGGCGGCGCGCTGTTCCCGCAGGATCCGCACCCAGATGCGCGCCGCCCGCTTCCAGCGCCCCGCACTCGCGAGCCGTTCGGCGCGACCGAGTTCGACCTCGACGAAGCGCGACTCCGGCACGTGCACGATGTTGCCGTCCGGCCCCGTGTCCCCACGAGCCGCAAGCGCACCGAGCAGCGCCAGCACGAGCGCGCCGGTCACACGCCCCCACCACCTGCCGCCCACCGGCCGGCCGCTCGACGACCGGTGCGCCGCCGGCCCGCCGCCTGCCCTCCCGCCACGAGCGCGCAGCACGTCAGAGCATCTCCCAGCGCCGGCGCAGCGCCCACTCGAGACTCAACAGCCCCACGACCACGAGCAGCACCCAGCTGTCGTCCCACCGCTCGTTCTGCGCGAGCCGCACCTCGACCACCTCGCGCACACTGCCCACCGCGTCGGGCAGCGTGGCCGCGTCCGCGAGCGCGACGTACGCCCCGTCCGAGGCGCGCGCCACCGCCTCGAGCAGCGCGCGGTCCATGCGCGGATCGGCCTTCTCGAGTTCGGGAACCTGCACCGAGAAGGTGCGCACCACGAGCGGCTCGCCGCCCGCCCCGCGGTCCTCCGAACCGAGCCACGCGCGGTACGCCCCCACCTGCACCGCGGGGAACTCCGCGCGGAAGCGGCCGGGCTGCCCCGTCTCGCGCTCCATGACGATCCGCTGCACCTCGCCGTCCGGCCGCTCGACGAACACGAACGCCTGCTCCTGCTCGCTCGGCTTGAGGTCGCGGTCGCGGATCTCGGCGTGCAGCATCACCCGGTCGCCGAGGTCGTAGACCGAGCGATCGGTGGTGAGCGAGAAGCGCTGCGACGAGGTGAGCCGGGCGGCCGCCAGGTAGCGGATCGCCTGGCCCCACAGCCGGTAGCTGTAGCGATCGCCCACCCCGGCGCGCCAGCGCCACACGTCATCGGTCGCGCTGTAGAAGACGGTGCCGGCCCCGGCGTGCTGCAGCGCGAAGATCGGCACCGGCTGTCCCTTCTCGGTGCGATCCTCGGGGTGCACCGCGAGCACCTCCGCACCGGGTTTCGTCTCGCGCGGCTTGTAGTACCAGTAGAAGCCCGGCAGCCGCCCCCCTTCCCACAGCTCGCGGTTCGCCTCGGGATCGTCCTCGAGGCGCAGCAGCGGACTGCGGCGTCCGTCGATCGTCAGCTTCGGGTGGAAGCTCTCGCGGATCACCGAGCCGAGGGTGCGCAGACCGTCGTCGGCCGGGTCGATCCGCACCGGCAGCAGCGACGCCACCGGACTGCCGCCGTAGGCGCGCGGCATGTACATCCGGCCCGAGATCACGAGCAGCCCGCCGCCGTAGTCCTCCACGAACTCCTTGAGCAGCTCGAGCCACGGTTTGCCGAGCTGCGGGTCGTAGGGGTCGACGTCGCCGAGGATGATCACGTGGTAGGCGAACAGCTCCTTGCGCGTGGCGGGCACGTGGTCGAGCGGCGGCACACCGGGCGAGCTGTCCTGCACGAACTCCGGGTCGGCCGAGAGCTGGAAGATCTGCGCCTCCATGTTCTTGTCGCGCACCAGCGCCCAGCGCAAGAAGCGGTACTCGTAGCGCGGCAGGTTCTCGACGTACAGCACCTTGATGCGCTTGTCGATCACCCGCAGCCGCTGCTGCAGCCGGTTGTTGTCGTGGATCACCTCCCCGGTCAGCGGCGGCGCGGTGACCGAGAGGGTGTGCTCGCCCACCTCCTCGGGCCGCACCCGCAGCGTGAGCTGCAGCGTACGTTCGCCGGGCTCGGTCTCCGCGTCCTCGAGCGCGTCGAGATCCACCGTCTCGGTGTGCACGAGTTCGTCGTCGAGCCGCACCTCGAGCGCGAGCTCGTGCACCTCCGGCGGCAGCGCGCGCACCCGCAGCTCGAGTCCGATCCGGAGCACGTCACCGGCCCGCACCACCGGCGCCGCCTCGAGATTGGCGAGCGCCACGTCCACCGGCGGCTCGGGGTTGCCCACCCCGACGGTGTAGACGGGGATCCCGCTGCGGCCGAGACGGCGCGCCGCTTCCCGCGGCGAGACGGCCCCGGCGTTGGAGCGACCGTCGGAAAAGAGCACGATCCCGGCCACGTTCTTGCCGCGCAGCTCCGCCGCCACGCGGGCGAGCGCATCCCCGAGTGCGGTCTCGCCGCCGTCAGCCTTGAGCGCCTCGATGCGCTCGAGGGCGGAGGCGACCGGATCGTCCGTCGGCTGCTTCTCGCCGTCCGATCGGCGCTCGCTGCCCGCTTGCTCGGGCGCGAGTTCGGCGAGCAGCGTCGGACGCTCGGCGAAGCTGTAGATCCGCACGCGGTTGTGCTCGAGCAGCCGGCGCACGAGTTGCCCCCCGTGACGCGCGACCGCCCGCCGCACGAGTTCGAGCCGCGGCAGCTCGTCGAGCGCCTCGGTCTCGAGTCCGATTGCGGCGGCGAGCCGCTTGCGCTGCTCGGGATCGCCCAGGTGGTCGCGCAGCGACATCGACACCGAGCGATCGAGCAGGATCGCGGCGTAGCTCGGCCGCGGCTGTTCGCGGGTGGTGGTCTGCACCGGCCGGTACCACATGAGCAGCAGCGCCACGAGCGCTCCGACCCGTAGCGCAGCGAGCAGCCCGCGCGCCCACGGTCCCCGACTCGTGCGTTCGCGCCGGTAGATCGCGACCGCCCAGACGACGAAGCCCAGCACGATCAGGAAGCTCGCCCAGGCTGGCAGCGCAGCGAGCCAGCGCAGCCGCGTCACCTCGCCGCCGGTGGCGGCGGCAAGCGCTCCGAAGGTCATCGCGCCGCCCTCCGCCCGAACCAGCAACCCAGAGCGCTCTCACCGAACAGCAGCCCCATCACCGCGAGCAGCAGCCCCCGCGAGATCTCGCCCTCGGCCTCTCCGCGCACCGCCGCGCCTGGGCCGGCGCCGGCGGTCTCGAGGCTGCGGATCTCGAAGACCTCGGGCACGAGCACCGTGCGCAGCGTGTCGGTATCGATCGCGTCGAGCACCGATTCGCGCCGCGGATCGACGTGCACCGCGAACCCGTCGCCCCGCTTGCGCGCACGCTCGCCGGTCGCCGCCGCGGTGCGCGAGCGGAACTCGATCCGATAGAAGCCGGGCCGTGCGGTGTCCTCGTGCACCAGCCGGAACTCGCTGCGGGCCTCGTCGATCGGCTCGAGGGTCTTGTCCACCCGGTCCTCATCCGGGGTGATGAGCGTCACCTCCGGCACGTAGTCGCGCGCGGCGATCGTGCGTTCGAACGGCTCACCGACCCGCAGGTTGCGCCGAGGTTCGCCCGCCGCAGCCAGCGAGGCGAGAAGCCGGCGCCACAGGATCACGTAGCCAGGCTTGTAGTAGAAGTTGGACCACGCCGCATCGAGGGCCGAGGCGTACAGCACCACCTCGCCCCGCCCCACGCGCCTCTGCACGAGGGCGGGGTCCTGCGCCCGGCCCGTCGAACTCGCCTCGAGCCCGCCCGCCTCGGTCAGACGCCGCGGTGCGAAGCGCGTAAGCACCGTCCGATCGCCCGCCGGCTCGCCGGGAACGAGCCGCGTATACGCCACCCAGCGCGGCTCGGTCAGCAGCGTCCGCATCTCGCGCGGCGCGAAGGGGGCGAGCGCCGGGTGCGAGAACACGAGCGGTTCGAGGACAAAGTAGCTCTCCTCGTCGGGGCTGCGCACCGTCGGCCCGAGCTGCGCCGGAAGCGGCCCCTTGCCGTCACGCCACCACAGCTCGTTCCACACCCGCGGATCGACCTGGTCACCGGTCGCGAACAGCAGCCCGCCCCCCTCGCGCACCCAGCGCTCGATCCGTTCGGCCTGCTCGGCGCCGATCGCGATCACGTTGGCGAGCACGATCACGTCCACGCCCTCGAGCTTCTCGTCGGCGAGTTGCGCCTCGGTGATCCGGCGCGGTGCGAAGATGTCGTCGCCCTGCAGGTGCGCCCCCGGCTCGGGCGCGAGCGCGGCGAGCAGGAAGTCGGTCTCGCCCTCCCACGGCTCGTCGCCCGGCTCGCCGTCGACCACGAGCACCGACACCCCCTCCCGCACCTCGAACGCGAAGTCCCGCACGCTGTCCACCTCGAGCTCGTCGCCGCGAAGCGTGGCGCGTGCGTGGTGCACCCCGGGCTCGCCCACCGTCCCGATCACGGTGAACCGAGCCCGCTCGCCCGCCTCGAGCGATACCGGAAGCGAGCGCACGAGCTGCCCGTCGATCTGTAGCTCGAGCGACAGGCCCTCGAGCGGCTGCGCCCCGGCGGCCCACAGCTCCACGAAGAAGCGCAGCGGCGCGTCGAGCACCGCCACCGGCTCCTCGAGCCCGAGGTCGGTGATCGC
>RFJN01000282.1 GCA_003694875.1 Planctomycetota bacterium
CGCCGGCGTCGTGCAGGGGCTCGCCGAGGCGTGCTCCGCGCTCGATCTGCCCGTGGTGGGCGGCAACGTGAGCCTGTACAACGGCGCGGGCGACACCGCGGTGCGTCCCACCCCGGTGGTCTGCACCGTCGGTGTCATCGAGGACCTCGCGCGCAGCCGCGGCGCGGGCTTCGTCGCCGCGGGCGACGCGGTGCTGCTCGTGCAGACCGTCCCGCCCACCCTCGCTGCCAGTCTGTTCTGGGAGCGGTTCGGCGGCGGTCTCGAGGGCAGGCCTCCCCGCCCCCGTTTCGAGCCGCTGCGGGCGCTGATCGACTGGCTCGTGGACACCGCCCGCACCGGCAGCCTCCGCTCGGCGCACGACGTGGCGCACGGAGGGCTCGCGGTCGCGCTCGCCGAGTGCGCCCTGCTCGGGGGGCTCGGTCTCGAGGCGGCGCTGCCGCCGGGCGGCGAGGCGGTGGAGGTTCTGTTCGGCGAGGCGCCCGGCGCGGTCGTGGTGAGCTGCGCCGCCACGCGGCGCGCAGAGGTCGTCGAGAGCGCGCGGGCGCGAGGGCTCGCGCCCATCCTGCTCGGCCGGACGATCGCCGAGCCGGTGCTGCGGATCGGCTGCGGACCGGTGCGGATCGAGACGCAGCTCGCACAGCTGCGTGCGGTGTGGGGCGGTGCGCCATGAACCACGGGTGGCGCGAGGCGTGTGGCATCGTGGCGTTCTCGGTGCCGGGACAGCGGGTCGCCCCGCGGCTGCTGCTCGGCCTGCTGGCGCTGCAGCACCGCGGACAGGAAAGCGCCGGGATCGCGGGCTGGGAGGACGGGCGGCTGCGGCTCGAGCGCGGCATGGGCCTCGTCTCGCAGGCGCTCGATCCCGAGCGACTCGCCGCCTGGTCCGCCGACATCGCGGTGGGACACGTGCGCTACGCCACGGTGGGCGAATCCGCACCCGCCCACGCCCAGCCGCTCGTGGTCTCTTCCCGCTGGGGGCCGATCGCGATCGCGCACAACGGCACCCTCGTCGGTGTCCGCTCGCTCCGGGCGCAGCTCGCGGCGGCCGGAGCACGGATCGAGACCGCGACCGATACCGAACTCATGGCGCACCTCGTGGCGCTGCAGCCCGAGCCCAGGCTCGAGGACGCGATCGCGGCCGCCATGCGCCAGCTCGAGGGCGCGTTCAGCGTCGTGCTACTCGCCGAGGGACGGCTGTATGCGCTGCGCGACGCCCACGCGATCCGCCCGCTCTCGCTCGGTCGGCTGGACGGTGGCTGGGCGGTGGCGAGCGAGAGCTGCGCCTTCGACCACACGGGGGTGCACGACGCCGGCGAGATCGGCCCGGGCGAGCTGTGCGTGATCGAGCGGGGGCGGCTGCGGCGGCGGCAGGTGCTCGCGCCGGTGCGCGAGGCGCGGTGCGTGTTCGAGTACATCTACTTCGCGCGTCCGGACAGCGTGATCGCCGGCCGTTCGGTGCACCGCGTGCGCGAGCGCATGGGGGCGCGGCTCGCCGAACAGCACCCGGTCGAGGCCGACCTCGTCGTGCCGGTGCCCGACTCCGGACTTGCGCCCGCGCTCGGCTTCGCCCGTCGCAGCGGTATCCGTTTCGAACTTGCGCTCGTCAAGAGCCGCTACATCGGGCGAAGCTTCATCGAGGCGGGCGAGAAGCGGCGTGCGGCCGCGGTGCGCCGCAAGCTCAATGTCGTGCGCGAGCTCGTGGCGGGACAGCGCGTGGTGCTCGTCGACGACTCGATCGTGCGCGGCACCACGAGCGCGCGGATCGTGGCGATCGTGCGCGAGGCGGGGGCGCGCGAGGTGCACCTGCGCGTCGCGAGCCCGCCGATCCGCTGGCCGTGCTTCTACGGGGTCGACACGGCGAACCGCATCGAGCTGATCGCGTCCGAGGCCCGTGTGGAGGAGATCCGGCTGCGGCTCGGCGCCGACTCGCTCGGCTACCTCGGGCAGGACGCGCTCGTGGACGCGCTCGAACTCGAGCGCTCCCGCCTGTGCATGGCGTGTCTCGACGGCAGCTATCCCACCCCGGTGCCGGAGGCGCACTTCGGGCCCGCCGGGCGGAGCGACGACGCGGAGGAGCGCGAGCGGTGACCGAGCCGCGACGGCCGACGGGGCCGCGGAGCTATCGCGAGGCGGGGGTGGATCCGAGCCGCGTGGAGGCGGTGCTCGAGCGGATCGCACCGCGGCTGCGCGCCACCTTCGGCGACGAGGTGCTCAGCGATCTCGGAAGCTTCGCCGCCGCGTTCCGGTGGCCCGGCGACGAGGAGAGCGTGGCGCTCGCGACCATCGACGGCGTCGGCACCAAGACCGTCGTGGCGGCCCGCTGCGGACGCTGGGAGGGGATCGGTCGCGATCTCGTCGCCCACTGTGCGAACGACCTCGCGGTGCACGGGGCCCGCCCCCTGTTCCTGCTCGACTACCTCGGCGCCGCGCGCGCCGAGCCCGAGGTCTTCGAGACGCTGCTCGCCTCCCTGGCGGCGGCGTGCCGCGACGAGGGGGTGGCGCTGCTCGGGGGAGAGTCGGCCGAGATGCCGGGGGTGTACACGCCGGGGCAGATCGACGTGGTGGGCTGCATGGTCGGTGTGGCGCGGCGGGCGGCGTTGCGCACCGGCGCCGGCATGCAGCCCGGGGACGTGCTGCTCGGGCTCGCCGCCACGGGACTGCACACCAACGGCTACAGCCTCGCGCGGGCGGTGCTGCTGCCGGACGAGGAGGCGGGCGCGCGCTTCGAGCCGCTGCTCGGCACGAGCCGCTGCGAGGCGCTGCTCGTCCCGCACCGCAGCTACGCCCGCTCGCTGCGGCGGCTGTATGACGAACTCGGGGCGCAGGCGCGCGGGGCGGCGCACATCACCGGCGGCGGGATCGCCGCCAACCTGCGCCGGATCCTGGCCCCCGGCTGCGGGGCGCGACTGCGCCGGGACCGCTGGCCCGTTCCCGCACTGATCCACCTGATCGCGTGCGAGGGCGAGCTGCCCTGGACCGAACTCGAGCGCACCTTCCACATGGGCCTCGGCATGATCGTGTGCGTCGCGCCCGAGGCGGCCGCGGGCGCGGCACGGCGTCTCGCCGCGTGGGGCGAGACCGTCTACCGGGTGGGCGAGATCGTCCCGGGCCGCGGCGAGGTGGTGCTCGAGGGGCGCTACCGCCCGCTTGCACCGGGCGGCCCCGAGCCTATCGTGGAGCCCGCGTGAGCGCAGGGGACGGGGCGGACGTGCCGAGGATCGAACGATACGTTCTCGCCGGGA
>RFJN01000283.1 GCA_003694875.1 Planctomycetota bacterium
CACTCGATCCGCGCCTCGCGCACCTCGTTCGCCCGGTAGGCGTCGGGCTCGCCGCGCACGTCGTCCACGAGGTGGAAGCGCGCGATGCGTCGTGCGAGGCGGCGCGGAGCGCTCCAGCGGTGACCGGGCTGCGCGTGGGGGGGCGGCAGCAGCGCGGCGAGTTCGTCCGGCCAGATCCACAGGTGGTCGAGGCCGGTGCGTTCGCGGTTCCAGCGAGCGAACTCGGCGGGCAGGTCCGCGAGGGCGCCGGGCTGCCAGCGCAGGATGCGCGTGTAGACGTCGAGCCGCAGTCCGCCCGGCGCCAGGGTGGGCCGCCGCTGCGGCCCCGCGGGGGGCGGCTCGGCGGCAGGCGGCTGCGGAAGGCGGCGGGCGCGCGCGAGCGCCTCGTCCATGAGCGCGAGCACCGCCGCGGCTCCGCGGCGGTTGTGGGCGGCGAGCAGCGGCCCGTAGGCAAGCGCTACGTAGTGGCCCTGGCGTGAGGGGCTACCGCCTTGCTTCGGCGGCGGGTTGAGCGCCGCCTCGTCCGCGATCCGGCGGAACCAGCGGCTTGCGGGGTCGTCGCCGCCGCGCAGCGGCACGCAGTCGATCGCCACCGGCACGAACTGCTCGCGCAGCCGGCGCACCACCTGTGGATCGGAGAACGAGGACACACGGTCCCGTACGCCGTTGCCTCAGGTGCAGCCGAGCGGGCTGCCGTTCATGGCCCAGATGAAGAGCGGTCGCCGCACGCGCGCCGCCTCGGCGAGCGCCGTCGCGAGATCGCTGCGCCAGCCCACCTCCTGCCAGCGCTCGGGCGCGGGCCGCATGGCGACGACCCGCTGCGCGATCCCGTCCGCGCGCGCGGACGCAACCGCCAGACTCCCGGTGAGAGCGGCTGCCAGCGTTCCGAGCCACAACGTGCGCATCGGCGTCCCTCCCGTGTGCGATGCCGCCATTGTACCTCCTGCATCAATCGGTTGATTGGATTAAGGTGGAACGTGTATGTAGAAAGCAGATTTCTCAAGTAGCGCTTGATAGAGAACTCCCTCCTGCTCTACCGTGGGATCGTCGAGGCGAATCCGCTTCCGGATCCCGCCGTCGGACGGCGCCAGACCGCCATGCAGACAGGGAGGAGATGCCATGCGTTGCAGTTGGTTGTTTGCCCCGACGGTCGCGACGCTCCTGCTCGCGATATCACCCGAGGCCCACGCTACCCACATTCCGAGTGTGGTGAACGTCGACACGGCCCCCGGCGCGGGCTACTTCGGGAGCATGCCCCTCGGCGGGCTCTCGTTCACCGGCACCGGCGACGTGGCCGTGCAGACCCTGCAGGTCGGTCCTCTCGGTCCGCACTCGAACGCGCTCGTCGGGCTCTCGTTCGGGGTGCTGTCCGCGAACACCGACAACGATGTCACGTGGGAGCTGTACGACGGGTCGGGATACGACCCGGCGCTGGGATTGCTTCCGGGTTCCGCCCCCCTCGCCTCCGGTACGGTCACCGTGCCCGGCGCGCAACCGGGCGAGCTCACCTTCGACGTCGAGTTCGGCCAGCCCATTGCCGTGCAGGCGGGCGACCCCCTCGTCTTCCTCCTGCGCAACCCCGATACCGCGCTCTCCGGTGGCGTGGACCTCGATCCGGTCTCGGTGCCGTTCGGCAACCTCGGCGTGGCCGACACCTACGCCGGTGGCGAGGCGTGGGTCTACGACAGCACCCTCTTCACCATGGCGCAGTTTCTCGACACCGCCGGCAACCCCACCGACTACCACGTCGTGCTGCGTGTGAACGTGCCCGAGCCGGCACACACCGTATCGGTCCTGCTCGCGATTGCCGTGCTGTCGCTGTGCTCGCGCGCGCGCCGAGCCGTGGCCTGAGGTGGGGGCTCCTCGGGCCGGAGCCGGCGGGGAGAGCAGAGAAAGCGTGAGAGGGAGAGGACACGACATGGAACGTTCGCGACACGTCGGTCGGTGCGCGCTGGGGTTGCTCCTGGCGGTGGCGGCCCCGCTCGTCACGGCGCCGCGTGCTTCGGCCGAGCAACTCGTGCGGGTGTGGGATCGGGTCTATTTCGAACGAACCGGTACCGAGGACATGTTCACCGGCGGCCTCACCAGTGACCCGGACGGCTCGCTTGTCGCTTCGGGACGTGTCTATACCGGAAATGGCGTGGGCTGCTTCGTCGTCAAGACCGACCCCAACGGGAAGGAGCTGTGGCAGCGCAGTCTCTATCTCGGCGACGACACCACGCGCACCGGCCGCTGGGGGCAGTGCGATCGCACGACCGACGGCGGGTACGTGGCGGTCGGCTACACCGACAACGGCCCGCTCGGAAGCGCCGACGCCGTCGTCTTCAAGCTCGACCCCAACGGCAACAAGGTCTGGGAGCGCGCCTATGGCACCCCCGGTTTCGACGACGCCCGTGCCGTCGCCGCCACCCCCGACGGCGGCTGCATCACGGCCGGGCTGAGCTGGGCGGGGCCGGGAGCGGCCAACGACGTGTTCGTCACCAAGATCGAGGCCGACGGCAGCGTCGCTCCCGGCTGGCCGAAGTTCTACACGGCGGTGGGCTTTCCCGGCGGGATCGACAGCTACGAGGGCGCGCAGGACGTGATCGCGCTGCCGGGCGGGGGCTACCTCGTGACCGGCGTCACCTACAGCCGTGCCGACGCGAGCATGCCCTACACCGCGCGCGCGTTCCTGCTGCGGCTCGACGCGGCGGGCAACGTGCTGTGGCAGCGTGCCGACCTGCCCGGTATCGGCTACGGGGTGCGTCTCACCCCGGCCGGCGAAATCGTCTACTGCGGCATCACGTCGCTCAACTATGCCAGCAGCAACTGGGACGCCTTCATCGCCAGGGCGGACGCGAACGGGAATCTCCTGTGGACCCGCACCTTCGGGGGCCCCAACTACGACACCTTTCTCGGCATGACGCTGCTGTCCACCGGCGGCGTGGCCGCGGCGGGCTACTCCGTCGTGGACGCTCCGTGGGGCAGCCGCGAGGAGCTCGAGTACCTCGTCGTGACCGACGCGAACGGAAACGCGCTCGCCGAGAACGCCTATCTGCGCGACACCGCGCGCTTCGACGACGCGTCCCAGGTGGTCGAGACACCCGACGGCGGGATCGTGGTGGCGGGCATGATCGACGCGGTTCCCGACCCGCCGGGTGGGGGCAATGGCTGGGACGCCCACCTCGTGAAGTATCGACTCCTGCCCAACCCCGCCTCGATCAGCGGTACGCTGTGGAACGATCCCACGGGCCAGTGCAGCGGCAGCGCTTCGGGGACCGGCCTGCCCGGACGGCTCGTGCGCCTCACCGAGACGAGTTCGGGCGCGCAGTTCGAGACGCGCACGGTGGCCGGCGGCGCCTTCACCGCGCTCGTGCCACCGGGCACCTACCGGGTGAGCCCGCTCGCCGACCGCTTCACCACCCCCAACTGTCCGAGCACCTCCGAGCCGGTCGTCACGGTGGCGCAGGCCGCGCAGCTGGCAGGCCAGGACGTGTACGCGGCGGCGCCGCCGTGTGCCGGTACGGTCACGCTGTACGGTACGGCCGCTTCGGCCTCCAACAGCTGCGGGACGCCGCCCTTCGACTGCCTCGGCAATCTGCAGACCACCCCGTGCGTGGGCCATCCGTGGCGGTACTGCGTCACCGTGACCAACACGGGAAGCGGAAGCTGGCTCGCCGGCCAGAGCACGCTCGTGCTCGTGCTGCCCGGCGGCAACCGCTCGCTGTGCGGGGTGGACGCCATCACCTGCACCGGCGCCGGCGGGTTCGTGCAGACCGGGACCGTGGGCACGTTCGCGTATCTGTTCTCGAACGCGAGCGACGTGGCGCCCGGCGAGAGCTGCACGATCTGCGTTACGGCGACGGTCGACGCCGCGGGCCCGTATCTGACCTCCGCCTCGCTCAACACCGGCTGCGGTCAGATCGCGTTCGGCTCCATCACCGAGAGCGCCGAGTGCTCGTGCGATCCCAACGACCTCACCGTCTGGCCGGCGGGCTGCGGCAGCGCGGGTGCGATCACCCCGCAGCGGCTCACCTACCGGATCCGGTTCGAGAACGTGGGCGCGGGGCCCGCGCACGACGTCGTGATCCGCAATCCGCTCGACGCGGATCTCGACCGCGGTTCGCTGCGGATCGTCGACACGAGCCACCCGCTGACGCACATGCAGATCGACGCGAACGGCGAGCTCGTGCTGCGCTTCGACGGGATCGAGCTGCCGGCCCCCGACCCGGCCGATCCCGACGCGAACAAGGGCTACGTCGTCTACACCGTGGAGCCGAAGGCGGGGCTAGCCGACGGCACCGTGATCGAGAACGGGGCGTCGATCTACTTCGACACCAACCCGCAGGTCGATACCAACACCACGATCAACACCATCTACAACGACACCACCGTGCCGCGGGCCGACTTCACGGTGTCGTGGAACGGCACGAGCTACGACTTCGCCTACACCGGCGGCGAGTCCGGCGTCTCGCTGCTGTGGGATTTCGGTCCCGAGGCGAACATCCCGACCTCGACCGACGCGAATCCGAGCGGGATCGATCTCGGGGGCGGCTCGGTCGTCACCCTGCTCGTCGATCGCGGCGGCTGCGTGAACGCGGTGAGCAAGGACGTCGCTGCACTCGGCTGCGCGCGGCTCGCGCCCTCGGCCTTCCTTCCGCCCATGGGCAAGCGCAAGAAGCTCGGGAAGGTGCTTCCCGTCAAGTTCAAGCTCTACTTCGACGGCGTCGAGGTCGCCGGACAGGAGCAGCTCGATGCGCTTCGCGCGGCTGCGGGCCTCGAGCCTGCCTGTCCCGAGATTCGCGTCTACGACGTGACCACCGGCTCGCAGCTCAGCCTGCCGGACGATCCGTCCGACGACACGGCGAGCGACGACAGCGATGCGGTCGACAATCCCGGGGTCTGCTTCGTGTACGCGAACGACGACGGGGACGGTGGCAGCGCCGACAGCGACAGCGACAGCGGCGACACGGGCGAAGGCCACTGGCAGTTCGACCTGCGGCTCGATCCCGCCATCTTCCTGTCCGGCCGGACCTACCGGGTCGAGGTACGGATCGGCGACTGCGTGCTGAAGCCGGGCAACGCGACGTTCCAGACGCGCTGAACGCGCGTTTCGTTCCGACGCGGCGGAGCGTGCGGGCGCCTGCCCGCGCGTTTCGCCGCGTCGCGCTGTGGTTGTTCGCTCACCGGCGTCTCGCTACGGTATCGCGATCGAGACCGGTCGGGAGGCGGAAGCATGCAGCGTCGACGCTACGTGGTGCTCGGTGCGGGGCGGCAGGGGCGGGCGGCGGCCTACGATCTCGCGCGCCACGCGCAGGCGGGCGAGGTGGCGCTGTACGACCGCGAGTCCGGCTGTGCCCAGGCGGCCGCACGGCGGGTCAACGAGCTGCTCGAACGGGCGGGGCTCGCGGCGGTCTGCCGCGGCGCGCAGCTCGAGGTGACCGAGCCCGCCGCGCTGCAGCGCGCGCTCGAGCCCGCCGACTGTGTGCTCTCGTGCGTGCCCTACTTCCTCAACGAACCGATCGCGCAGGCGGCGGTCGCCGCCCGCACGAGCTACTGCGATCTCGGCGGCAACACCGCGGTCTCCGACCGCATCCTCGCCCTCGATCCCGAGGCGCGCGCGGCCGGGGTGACGCTCACCCCCGACTGCGGGCTCGCCCCCGGCATGGCCAACACCCTCGCCGCCTGCCTGATCGAGCGCATCGCACGACCGCGGCGTGCCGCGGTGCGCTGCGGCGGGCTGCCGCAGCGGCCGCGGCCGCCGCTCGACTACATGCTCACCTTCGCCGTCGAGGGGCTCACCAACGAGTACACCGGAGCCGCCCTCGTGCTGCGCGAGGGGCGGGTCACCGAGATCCCCACCTTCGATCCCGCCGAGGACGAGAGCCTCGAGGTCGAGGGGGTGGGACGGCTCGAGGCGTTCGTCACGAGCGGCGGCTCGGGCAACCTGCCGCGCACCTACGCCGGACGGCTCGAGCACTTCGACTACAAGACGCTGCGCTACCCCGGCCACGCCGAGCGGATCCGGCTGCTGCTCGCGCTCGGGCTGCTCGACCGCGAACCGGTGACGGTGCCCGACGCCGACGGCAACCCCGTGTCGCTGCGGCCCCGCGACCTGCTGCACGAGCGGCTCGTCTCCCGGCTCACCTTCCCCGACGAGCCCGACCTCGTGGTGCTGCTCGTGACCGCCGAGGGTCTCGACGAGCACGGCGCCGCGGTCCGCCACCGCTTCGAGATCGTCGACCGCTTCGATCCCGAGACGGGCTTCACCGCCATGGAGCGCACCACCGCCTTCCCCGCCGCCATCATCGCCGCCCACCTCGCCTCCGACCGGGCACCGCGCGGCGCGATCCCGCTCGAGCGCGTCATGGACGGCGAGGCGTTTGTCGCCGAGCTGCGCCGGCGCCCCTTCGCGATCCGCGAGTCATTCGAGCGCACCGCCTCCCCCGCAGGCGTCTGAGTCCACGCGAGCGGCGCCGCCCGCCGACCGCGGCGGCGCCACAACGCAACAAGAACGAGCGCGCCCGGCCCCGCCTGTGCGGAACCGGGCGCGTGCCCGCAAGAGCAGGGTGTGCGACCTCTCGCGCTACGGCACGGTGTAGGTGCCCGCCACCGCGCTCTGGGCCCCGTTCTGCACCGTCACGGTGTAGCTGCCGCTCGGCAAGGGGTTGCTCCGGCCGCCGGGCGGCATCACCACGATCACCCAGGCGTTGTTCCACAGGATCCGGCCCATGCGCACCGG
>RFJN01000284.1 GCA_003694875.1 Planctomycetota bacterium
GGGTTGTGGTTGCGGGGTGGGGCGCGGCGGTCTATCGTGCAGCCGGGTGGGCGGAGGGGTGCGGTCCGGAGCGGAGCGACATGGTGCGACAGACGAGGCAGCAGTTGCTCGAGGAGAAGGAGGAGCTCGAGCGTTCGCTGCGTTCGCTGCGGCAGCGGCTGGTGTTGCTCGAGCAGGAGCGCAGCCAGCTTGCGCGGGAGCGGGAGCAGCTCGCCGAGCGCACGCGGGTGCTCGACCGGGTGCGGCGCGAGCTCGCGGGGCTGAACGAGCGGCTGGAGTTGCTGGCCCGGCTGACCAAGGAGATCAACGAGCTGAATCCGGAGGCGATCTTCGAGGTCTGCATGACGAAGGTCCCCTACCTGCTGCGGGCCACGAGTGCGTCGCTGTATCTGTACGATCCGGAGCGCGAGCGGCTGTTGTTGAAGAAGCACACCCACGACCGGGGCATAGCGCCGGTGATCGATCTGCAGGCGCAGCCGCGCAGTCTCATGGCGCGGGTGCTGCGGGACGGCCGGGTGCAGGTGTTCCAGGATCTCGACGCGCGGCCGCCGGCGGGCCGCGGGGTGGACAGCACCGAGGCGGAGCGGCCGCACCGCGACCGCTACCGTTCGAGTTCGTGCATCGTGGCGCCGCTGCGGGCGGGCGATGACGTGCTGGGGGTGCTCAACCTGGCCGACCGGGTGGACGGCCGACCGTTCACCACCGACGAGGATCTTCCGCTCGCCTCGCAGGTGGCGGAGGTGCTCGCGGTGGCGTTGCGCAACTGCCAGCTCTTCCAGCTCGTGCAGCAGCAGGCGCGCACCGATTCGCTGACCCAGCTTGCCAACCGGCAGAGCTACTTCGAGGCGCTCGAGCGGGAGGTGGAGCGCGCGGCGCGGTACGGCGGTGCGCTCACCGCGGCGGTGCTGGACATCGACCGCTTCAAGCAGATCAACGACGCGGTGGGCCACCTCGCGGGGGATCAGGTGCTGCAGGAGCTCGCGCAGATCCTGGCCGCCACGGTGCGGGTCTCGGATCTGTGTGCGCGCTACGGCGGCGACGAGTTCGCGCTGCTGTTGCCCGAGAGCGATCTCGCGGCCGCGCGCGCGGTGGCCGAGCGGATCCGCACGCAGGTGGCCGAGCACCGCTTCCACCACCAGGGGCGTGCGTTCGAGATCCGGGTCTCGATCGGCCTCGCCCAGTTCGAGGGCGAGGGCGAGCGGCCGGCGGATCTGCTGCGGCGTGCCGACGCGGCGATGTACCGGGCGAAGCGGGCCGGCGGCGACCGGGTGGAGGGCTGAGTCGCCCTCAGCCGCCGAGCAGTCGCTGTTCGTCGCCGGTCATGTCGGGCAGCACGTCCTGCTCGCGCGCCCATTCGAACTGGGGATCGGGGGGCAGATCGGGCCGCTCGTGGCGTAGCTGCCGGTAGTTGCGCCATGCGAGCCGCCATGCGGCGGCGTGCAGCAGCGCCTGCTGCGCGGTGATCGGCCCGCCTGCGGTGAGCAGCGCGCAGTCGCGCGCGGCGATGAAGACCGCGAGGCGCGCGGGCACCTCGGGTTCGAACGCCCCGCTCGCGCGCAGCTCGAGCAGCCGCGCGCCCTGCGCGCACGCGGTGACGAGGGCGGCGGGCGAGCCCGCGAGCCACAGCCCCTCGCGTTCGAGGCGCTCGAGTTCGGTGGCCTCGAGGCCGGCGTCGAGGGTACAGCTCGTGACCACGGGCGGCAGCATGCGGTCGCTCTCGAGGCGTGCGGGCCAGTGGCGTTCGGACGGCACGAAGCGTTGCTCGTCGGGATCGAACTCGGAGGCCGCGCACGCGAGGGCCGCGACGCCGCTGCAGCGCACCGCGAGCACGCGCCAGGAAGGCGGCGCGTCGTAGGGCAGCACGCACCGCATACGGTGCACCCGCAGCTCGACCGGATCGCACGCCGGCGCGCACAGAAACCGCTGCAGATAGCCGTCGCGCAGCGCGGGTCCGAGATCGATCGGCTCGCGCGCGGCTGCGCCCACCGCGTGTTCAGCCACCCGCGGTCGCCGTCTCGCTCGTCACCGGCGGCGTCTCGGGCCGGCCGCCGGTTGCGGCGCGTGCGACCGCCGCGCCGATGAAGTCGCGGAACAGCGGGTGCGGATCGGTGGGTCGCGACTGGAACTCGGGGTGGTATTGGGTGGCGATGAACCACGGGTGGTCGCGCAGTTCGATCACCTCGACGAGTTCCCCTTCGGGCGAGGTGCCGGCAATCCGCATTCCGGCCTGCTCGAAGCGTTCGCGGTAGGCGTTGTTGAACTCGTAGCGGTGTCGGTGCCGTTCCGAGACGAGTTTGAGCCCGTAGGCGGCGTGGGTGCGGGTGCCGGCGACGAGGCGACAGGGGTAGGCGCCGAGCCGCATGGTGCCGCCGAGGTTGGCGATCCCGCGCTGTTCCTCGAGCAGCGAGATCACCGGGTGCGGGGTGTCCTCGGCGAACTCGGTGGAGTGTGCGTCGGCGAGTCCGAGCACGTTGCGGGCGAACTCGATCGCGGCGCACTGCATGCCGAGGCAGATCCCGAACAGCGGCAGCCCGCTCTCGCGCGCGTGCCGGATCGCCTCGATCTTGCCGCGGATCCCGCGCTCGCCGAAGCCGCCGGGCACGAGCACGCCGTGCACGCCTGCGAGCAGCGACGCCGCGCCGTGCTTCTCGACGTCGTGGGTCGCCACCCGCCGCACCCGGACCCGGGCGCGGTTGGCGATCCCGCCGTGGGTGAGCGCCTCGAAGATGGACTTGTACGCGTCGGTGAGGCCGGTGTACTTGCCCACGAGCGCGATCTCGACCTCGCAGGCGGGTGCGACGATCGTGTCGACGATCTCGCGCCACTTCGACAGGTCACCGTCGCGCGCCTCGAGCCCGAGCACCTCGAGCAGTTGCTCGTCGAGCCGCTGCGCGCGCAGCACCTCGGGGATCTCGTAGATCGTGTGCTCGACGTCCTTCTCCTCGATCACCGCCTCGGGCGCGACGTTGCAGAAGAGGCTGAGCTTGGAGCGGATCTCGTCGGAGATGGGGTGCTCGCAGCGGCAGATCAGCAGATCGGGCTGGATGCCGATCTCGCGCAGCTTGGCGACCGAGTGCTGCGCGGGCTTGGTCTTCATCTCGCCGGTGGCGCGCAGATACGGCAGCAGCGCGAGGTGGACGTAGGCGACGTTGCGCCGTCCGACGTCGAGGCCGAACTGCCGGATCGCCTCGAGGAACGGCAGGCTCTCGATGTCGCCGACCGTTCCGCCGATCTCGGTGATCGCGACATCGACCTCGCCCTGCGCCCCGCGCCGGATCGCCTCCTTGATCTCGTTGGTGAGGTGCGGCACGACCTGCACGGTCTTGCCGAGGTAGTCGCCGCGCCGCTCCTTCTCGATGATCGTCTGGTAGATCCGCCCGGTGGTGTAGTTGCTGTGCCGGCCGATGCGGGCGTGGGTGAAGCGTTCGTAGTGGCCGAGGTCGAGGTCGGTCTCGGCGCCGTCGGCGGTGACGTAGACCTCGCCGTGCTGGAACGGGCTCATGGTCCCGGGATCGACGTTGAGATAGGGGTCGAGCTTCTGCAGGCTCACGCGATAGCCCTGGCTCTCGAGCAGCAGCCCGATGCACGCCGAGGTGAGCCCCTTGCCGAGGCTCGAGACCACGCCGCCGGTGACGAAAACGTGCTTGCGCGTTGCCATGGTGCGCTCACTCTCCTCGTGGGGTGTGTCCGTCGCGTTCGCGCGCCCGCCGCCCGGCTGCGGTGCGCGCCACGAAGCCCGCGTACTGCTCGGGCGTGTCGATCCCCCCCACCGCCGGGCCCGGCACCTCGACGACGACGATAGGATACCCGTTTTCGAGCGCGCGCAGTTGCTCGAGCCGCTCGATCCGTTCGCTGCGGCTCGGTGCGAGGGCCGCGAGCTGTGCGAGCACCTCGGGTCGGTAGGCGTACAGCCCCGCGTGGTGCAGGAAGCCGTCGGCCGGCATGCCGGCGCGCTCGCGGTCGAAGGGCACCGGCGCGCGAGAGAAGTACAGCGCGCGGCCGCGCGGGTCGCACACCACCTTGACCACGTGCGGTGCGACGAACGCTGCCGGGTCGTGCGAGCGCACCGCGACGGTGCCGATCGGTGCGTCGTCGTGCGCCATGCGCTGCACGAGCGCGTCGATCCAGCCGGGTGGCAGCTCGGGCTCGTCGCCCTGCACGTTCACCACGAGATCGCACGACAGCCGCTGCGCCACCTCGGCCACCCGATCGGTGCCGCTCGCGCACGCCGGCGAGGTCATGGCGGCGCGCACCCCGGCCTCGGCGCACACGCGCGCGATCCGTTCGTCGTCGGTCGCCACGAGGATCTCGTCGATCGTGCGCGCCTGCGCCACGCGGTCGACCACGTGCAGCACGAGCGCGCGGCCGGTCTCGGCGAGCAGCGGCTTGCCGGGCAGCCGGCTCGCGGCGTAGCGGGCGGGGACGACGGCGACGGTGCGCATGCGGCGGCTCCCTCAGGTTGCGTCCGGCCGGACACCGAGCCGGCGGTAGGTCTCGCGCAGGTCGTCGACCGCGCGCTCGATGCTGCAGTGTTCGGTCACGAAGCGTCGTGCGGCGCGTCCGAGCTCGCGCGCCCAGTCCGGGCGATCGAGCAGCCGCTCGATCGCGTGCGCGAGTTCCTGTTCGTCGTCGGGGCGAAACAGCAGCCCCGTCTCCTCGTCGCGCACGACGTCGTACGCCGCTCCGCTCGCCCCCACCACGACGGGGCGGGCGGCCGCGAGCGCCTCGAGCAGCGGCTGGCCGGGGCCCTCCTCGACGCGTGGCAGCACGCACACGTCCATGACCTCGAGCACGGGCTGCAGCCGCTCGACGGCGCAGATCGTCACCTGTCGCCGCAGCCCGAGCCGCTCGATCTGGCGCCGCACCGCGGTCTGCGGGCTCTCGCTGTCCATGGCGAGCAGCACCTGCAGCCGCGGCCGGGTGGGCAGCAGGCGTCGGACCGCGCGCAGCAGCACGTCGGTGCTTCCCGGCTTGGCGCACTCCACGAGCGTGCCGAGCACCGGCGGGCGCTCGGGGTCCTCGAGCGGTTCGGTGGTGTGCGCGGGCGGCTGCGTCCCGGCGCGCACGACCTCGACGCGGGCGCGCGGTGCGCCGCGGCGGTTGACGAGGTCCTGCTTGAGGTGGTCGCTGAAGGTGACGATCGCGCCGACCCCGCGCCAGTCCACCCACGCCGGGCGCTCGTCGCCGCCGCGGTGGTAGACGGTGACCGCGAGCGGGCGACCGAGCGCGCGCGCGAGCCGTCGCGCGAGCGGAAGCTGCGCGACGCCGTGGGCGTGCACGACCTCGGGCTGCAGCGCGCGCAGTCGGCGGCCGAGCACGAGCGGTGCGAAGGCGGAGAGTCCGGGGGCGGCGAGCCAGGGCAGCGCGACCACGGGGGCGTGGGGGGTGGCGGCGGGCTGCAGCCGTCCACGTGCGGTGGTGAGCACGCACGTCGCGCTGCCGCGCGCCTCGAGCGCGGCGGCGAGTTCGAGACAGCCCAGGCTCGAGCCGCAGAACCACAACGGCGGCGCAACGAACAGCACCGGGCGCGGTCCCTCGGGCCAGCGTTGCCGTGCCGCCGTGCTCATGGCGTCTCCGGCGGTGCGGACGCGAGCAGCGCGTCCTCGATCCGATCGACGAGGCGTGCGAGCGACAGCTCGAGCGGATAGCGCTCGGCGCACGCGCGCGCGCTGCGCCCGAGCGCCCGGCGCGCGCCGGGTTCGAACAGCCGTTCGATCGCGCGCGCGAGCGGGGCCGGATCGCGGCCGGGCGGCACGAGCACCGATTCGGGGCCGCGCAGGAACTCGGCGCCGCCGTGGCCCGCGGTGGTGACCACCGGCAGCCCGCACGCCATGGCCTCGAGGATCACGAGCGAGGAGGTGTCGTAGAAGGTGGGGTGCACGAGCGCGTCGGCTGCGTGGTAGACCGCGCGCATGTCGGACTGCTGCCCGGCGGCGACGAGCGCGATCTCGAGCCGGTGCGCGAGCCGCTGCAGCCGCGCGCGCTCGCCGCGGCCGGCCACGAGCAACGTGAGTCCGAGCCGTGCGCGACGTGTGGGTTCGATCTGGGCGAGCGCCCGCAGCAGGCGGCCGAGCCCGCGCAGCCGGTAGTTGTGCGAGGCGAACAGCAGCACGAGCGCGTCGGCGGCGAGACCGAGCCGCCGGCGTGCGTCCCGGCGCGCCTCGTCGGTCGGTGGACGGAAGTGCGCGAGGTCGACACCGAGACGGCACACCTCGATCCGCTCGGGCGGCACGCCGGCGATCCGGATCATGTCCTGGCGCACGCGTTCGGAGATGGCCACGAAGTGGCGCGCCTGCGCGTACTGCCGGCGCTCGGCGGCGAGGAAGGCGAACTGCCGGGGCGCGAGCAGGCGCGCGGCGCCGAGCACGGGCCGGAGGGCGGCCGGGTAGGGCTCGAGTGCGCCCGCCATCGCGGCGAGGTGCAGCCCGCCCTGCGGGCAGACGAGGTCGCCCGGCGCCTTGCACAGAGAGACCACGAAGCGGCCTTGCGCGCGTGCGCGCTGCGCGGCGCTCGCGAGAGCGATCGCGCGCCGCAGCGCCCCGCCGGCCGCCGGTGGTTCGATTGTCTCGACCGTGTGGCCGCGGGCGCGCAGCGCCGCGACGAGCTGTGCCGCCACGCGCTCGGCCCCGCCGCGGGCCGGATCGAATCCGTCGGCCACGACCGCGATCGGCCGAGCGGCCGCAGCGTTGTCGTGCGCCGGATCCATGGGCCGCCGTGCTCCTCGCGTCACCGCCCGTCTCGCCGCGCCATTGTAGGCGCCCTTCGCGGCGTGTCGCCACGCCGTCGCGCCCGCCGTCCCATGCGGGCCGCCTTGCGCCGCACCGCGCGCACGAGCGCGCGCGCGTGCGCGGGCAGCCGCGCCCCGGGGCCCCGGGGCGGGAGGTCGAGATACGCGCGCAGGAAGGCGACGGCGTCGGCGCGCGTGTACAGATCGTGCTCGCGCGAGTACCACAGCGCGGCGAGGTCCTTGATCCGCCAGCGCCGGCGCCACAGCAGCCGTCGACCGGCGCGCGCGAGATCGATCAGCCCGAGCGCGCCGCTCGCCTCGTCGTGGTAGACGTGGCACACGTACAGATCGCGGTGGAAGACGCCGGCGGCGTGCATGCGCGCCACGAGCGCACCGAGCGCGCGCGCGAGCGCCCGGCGCCGGCGCCAGGCGCGTGCGGCGCGCCAGGCGGGCAGGAGGTGTTCGAGGCTGCGACCCGGCATGGGGGCGAGCCGCAGGCGCGACTCGCTCCAGAGCCCGAGCCGGAGGGGATCGGGCCGCCAGCGGCGCTCGAGCGCGAGCACGCGCGGCACCGCGACACCGGCGCGGGCGAGCCGCGCGATGTTGCGCGCCTCGGCGTGCGCCCCGAGCGGCGGCAGGTTGAACCGCACGAGACCGCGCAGCAGCACCCACGGCCACAGCACGCGGTAGTCCTTCTCGTAGCAGCGCTCGGGCCCCTGCCCCACCTCCCAGCAGGTGGAGACGGGGCCGGTGCGCAGCAGCCGGCGGGGCGCAGCGCTCATGGGCGCGGGGCGGCGAGCCGGCGGTCGTCTTCGGGCCTCGGCTCGCCGTCGGTCTGCAGCAAGTACAGCCGGCGGTAGAGGCTGTCGGGGTTGGCGAGCAGCGCCGCGTGGGTGCCCTCCTCGACGATCCGTCCCTCGGAGAAGACGTAGATCCGGTCCGCGCCCACGATGGTCGACAGCCGGTGCGCCACCACGAAGGTGGTGCGCCCGCGCATGAGGGTCTCGAGCGAGCGTTGCACGAGCTGTTCCGACTCGCTGTCGAGTGCGCTCGTCGCCTCGTCGAGCAGCAGCACGCGCGGGTTGCGCAGCAGCGCGCGCGCGATCGTGATCCGCTGCCGCTGTCCGCCGCTGAGGGTGACGCCGCGTTCGCCGACCACCGCCTCGTAGCCGCCGGGCAGCGACGCGATGACGTCGTGGATGAACGCCGCCTTGCACGCCGCGACGATCTCCTCCATGCTCGCGTCGCGGCGGCCGTAGCGCAGGTTCTCGAGGATGGTGGTGTTGAAGAGGAAGGGGTCCTGGGTGACCATGGCGATGTGGGCGAGCAGGTCGGCGCGGCGCACGGTGCGGATATCGCGTCCGTCGTACTCGATCACCCCCTCGGTCGGGTCGTAGAGGCGGGCGAGCAGATCGATCAGCGTCGACTTGCCGGCGCCGGACGGCCCCACGAGCGCGACCACCTCCCCGGGCTGCACCTCCATGTGGATGTCGCGCAGCACCGGCTGGGTATCGTAGGCGAAGCCGACGTGGCGCAGCCGCACATGCCCCTCGAGCGTGGGCAGCGGCTCGGCGTCCGGTGCGTCGACCACCTCGGGCTCGACCGCGAGCAGCTCGCGCACACGCTCGACCCCGGCGAGCGCCTCCATGACGTTGTTGTAGGAGCCCACGAGCTTCTTGGCGGGCTGGTACATGATCGCGAGCGAGCTGAGGAAGACCACGAGCCACTGCTTCTCGATCGCGTGCGCGACGTGGAACGCCCACACACCGCCGAGGATCAGCACCGCGACGACGGCGTGGTTGAGCACGTCGGTGAACGCGCGCGCGCCCGCCTTGGCGGCGACCACGCGCACCGCCCGCCGGAAGAACGATTCGTTGACGCGCCGGAAGCGCTCGACCTCGTGCTGTTCGGCGTGAAACGCCTTGACGATGCGGATGCCGGAGAGCATCTGCTGCATGGCGTCGGTCACCTCGCCGAACGAGTGCTGGCGGCTGCGTGCGCGCTTGCGCACCTTGCGCGCGAAGACCTGCAGCACCACGAGGATCGGCATGACGAGCACGAGCGAGACGAGCGAGAGTTCGGGGCTCGCCCACACGCAGATCGCGATGCCGGACAGCAGCTGGGTGCTGGCCTGGAACAGGTCGCGGAACAGGAAGTTGAGGGCGCGGTTGACCTCGTTGATGTCGTTGGTGAGCCGCGAGTAGAGATCGCCGATCCGGCGGGTGTGGAAGAAGCGGAAGCCGAGCTGCAGCAGGTGCTGCATGACGTGGACGCGGATGTCGATCAGCACCCGCTGCACGAGCTTGGCCTGGAGGTACTCGCGCAGCCAGCCGGTGATGCCGAGCAGCGCGGCGACGATCCCGAGCAGCACCGAGATCAGCACCGCCCAGCCCCACACGTCGCCGTCGGCGGGGGTGATGCGGGCGAGCCACGCCCGCACGCGGTCCCGCGCGGCGGCGAAGCCGGGAATGCGGTCGAGCAGGGCGGTGCGCAGTTCGGGTTCGGACCGTTTCGCCGGCTCCGTCTTCGCGCCGGACCGATCGGCGGGGGGCGGTGTGGCGTCGTGTGGGGCGGCGACGGGCGGCTGGCGTTCGGCCGGGGGTGTGTCCGCCTCGGGGCTGAGCACCTTGTCGACGACGAGGCCGGCGAACAGCGAGCGTCCCTGGTTGAGCACGCCGTTGCCGAGGGTGGCGAGAGAGGCCACGAC
>RFJN01000285.1 GCA_003694875.1 Planctomycetota bacterium
ATCAACCCCGGCGACGGGGCGTTCTACGGTCCGAAGCTCGACTTCCACATCACCGACTGCGTGGGACGCAGCTGGCAGTGCGGCACGATCCAGCTCGACTTCTCCATGCCCGCGCGCTTCGGGCTCGAGTACGTCGGGGCCGACAACGCGCGGCACACCCCGGTCATGATCCACCGCGCGCTGTTCGGCTCGTTTGAGCGCATGATCGGGATCCTCACCGAACACTTCGCCGGGGCGTTCCCGCTGTGGCTCGCGCCCGAGCAGGCGCGGGTGCTGCCGATCTCGGACGCGCACCACGAGGCGGCCGGTCGCGTCGAGCGGCAGCTGCGCGCCCGCGGTCTGCGCGTCTCCACCGACTACCGCAACCTCAAGACCGGCAAGAAGGTGCGTGAGGCCGCGATCGACAAGGTGCCGTACGTGCTCGTGGTCGGCGACCGCGAGGCCGAGGCCGGCACGGTCGCGGTGCGCGCGCGCGGCGGACGCGATCTCGGTGTCATGAGCGTCGAGGCGATCGGCGATCGCATGGACAACGAGGTCCGCACCCGCTTCACCGAGCCGGTGGAGCGCTGGCGCCGGCCGGTGGACGACACCGCGTTCGACGAGCGCGTGATCTGAGGCGCGCGCTCAGTCTTCGGGCAGTTCGGCCTCGCTGAGAAAGGCGTGCACCGCCTCGGCCTGCGCGCGCGTGATGCCCGGGCACGCCGCGATCTCGTCCACGCTCGCCTCGCGCAACCGGCGCAGCGTGCCGAAGTGCTCGAACAGCGCCTTGCGTCGCCGCGGACCGATCCCCGGCACCTCCTCGATCCCCGCCCGCAGCGTGCGCTTGCGCCGCAGCTTGCGGTGGTAGCCGATCGCGAAGCGGTGCGCCTCGTCGCGCAGCCGCTGCACGAGGTGCATGGCGGGCGAGCCCGCCGGCAGCCGCAGCGGTTCGGCGCGCCCGGGGACGAACAGCCGCTCGGGTTCGGTGCGTCCGGCCGCCCGCAGCGCCCGGCCGCGCTCGTCGTGGCTCTTGGCGATCGCGCACACCGGCAGCCGGCTCTCGAGCCCGAGCCGCTCGAGCACCCCGACGAGCGCGCCGAGCTGTCCCTTGCCGCCGTCGACCACGAGCAGGTCGGGAAGCGGCTCGCGCGCCCGTCGCCCGTCCCGGGGCAGACAGCGGCGCAGATAGCGCTCGGCCACCTCCGCCATCCGCTCGGTGTCGCCGCGCAGCGCGAGGTCGCGCACCTGGAAGCGCCGGTAGCCCGAGGGCTCGAGTTCGCCGTCGCGCATGGTCACGACCGAGCCCACCGCGAGGGCGTTGCCGGTGTTGGAGATGTCGAGACACGCGATCCGCTGCGGGGCCGCTGCGAGACCGAGTGCGTGCGCGAGCGCCTCGAGTGCGTCGCGCCGCAGCCGCTCGCGCTCCTCGGCGAGCCGCAGCGCCTCGCGCGCGTTGTGGCGTGCGAGTTCGATCAGCCGCCGGCGCTCGCCGCGCACCGGCGTCACGATCCGCACCCGCCGGCCGCGACGCTCGCTCAGCCAGCGCTCGTAGATCTCGGCGTCCTCGAGCGCGAGCGGAAACACGATCTCGGCGGGCAGGAACCGCTCGGCGCTGTAGAAGCGTCGCAGCAGCTCGTCGAGCGCCTCCGCGGTCGGCAGCGGCGTGGCGAGCGTCCAGCCGCCGGTGCCCGTGAGCCGCCCCTCGCGGAAGTGCAGCACCTGCACCCGCAGCAGCTCGCCCTCGCGCACCTCGCCGAACACGTCGCGGTCGCCGCCGCCGTGGCGCACCACCCGCTGCGCCTCGGTCGCGCGCTCGATTGCCGCGATCTGGTCGCGCAGCTTCGCCGCCGCCTCGAACTCGAGCCGCTCGGCGTGCTGCTCCATGCGCGCGCGCAACCGCTCGAGCAGCGGCGCGGTGCGCCCGCGCAGAAACTGCAGCGCGTCCTCGACCCCGCGACGGTAGTCCCGTTCGGTCTGCAGCCCCACGCACGGCGCGCCGCAACGACCCATCTGGTGCTGGATGCAGGGGCGGGTGCGCTGTCGGAACTCGGCGTTCGAGCACGTGCGCAGCCCGAAGTGCTTGCGCACCACGTCGAGCGTGGTGCGGATCGCGCTCGCCGAACTGTAGGGGCCGAAGTACAGCGAGCCGTCCTTGCGGGGCCGGCGCACGAGCAGCGCCCGCGGGAAGCGCTCGCGCATGGTGACCTGGATGCTCAGGTACGTCTTGTCGTCGCGCAGCTTGATGTTGAAGCGCGGCTTGTGCTGCTTGAGCAGCGTGTCCTCGAGCAGCAGCGCCTCCTGTTCGGTCTCGGTCACGATCCACTCGAGATCGCGCACCTCGCGCACGAGGAAGGGATAGAGCAGCCGCCCGTCGTCCGCGACCCGGAAGTAGCTGCGCACGCGCGTGCGGAGGTTGCTCGCCTTGCCGATGTAGACCGGTCGGTGCCGCGCACCGAGCAGCAGGTAGACTCCCGGCGCCTGCGGCAGTTCGGCGAGCTTGCGCTCGATCGCGGGATCGGCCGGGCCGGCCTCCTTCGCTTGCTTCGACCTCGTTCCCATGGTGCGTTCCATCGTAGCAGCCGCGGGCACGCCCCACGCCGCCGCGGTCGGGCGATATCGCCAGCAGCGGCACGAGGCGTCACTCTTCGCGCAGCGCCACCACCGGGTCGAGCCGCGCGGCCCGGCGGGCGGGCAGCCAGCCCGAGCCGGCGCCCACGCCCACGCTCACGAGCAGGCACAGCCACAGCACGCCGAGCGGCAGCTCGGTCTGCAGCAGGGGGATCGCGCGCTCGAGCACCCACCCGATCCCGAGCCCGGCGGCGATTCCGCCGAGGCCCCCGAGCAGCCCGAGGGCGACCGCCTCGCCGAGAAACAGCGCCAGGATCTGCCCGTCGCTCGCGCCCACCGCCTTCATGAGCCCGATCTCGGCGGTGCGCTCGTGCACGCTCAGCCACGTCACCGTGAGGATCCCGATCGCGCCCACGAGGATCGCCACCGCCGCGATCGCCACCACCCCGCGCGTGATCATGCCCATGACGTTGCCGATCACCTCCAGCATGGCGTCCTGGGTCACGATCGTGAAGTCCTCGCGCCCCCCGTGCCGCTGGCTGAGCACCTTGCGCACGCGCTCGACCACCACGGGAATCATGTCGTGGCTCGCCACGTCGAGATCGATCTCGTCGATCTCCTCGCGCCCGAACAGCCGCATCGCGCGCACGATCGGGATGTAGGCGGCATCGTCGAGATCGATCCCGAGAAACGTCCCCTTGGGCTCCATGACCCCGATCACCCGGAAGCGCGCCTCGCCCACCCGCACCGTCTGCCCGAGCGGGCTGCGCGCGCCGAACAGCTCGCGCGCGAGCGTGGCGCCGAGCACCGCCACCGGCGGCGTCAGCTCGGGATCCCCCGGCGGCAGGAACTGCCCGCTGCGCACCCCCCAGTGCCACACGTACTGCGCCTCGTGCATCACCCCGAAGCAGTACACGTCGCGGCCGCGGTCGCGGTACTCCACCCGCGCGGCGCCGTTGAGGTTCGCCGTCAGACGCCGCACACCGGGTATGCGGGCGAGTGCCCGCCCGTCCTCGAGCGTCAGCGGGTGCTCGGTGCCGAGGATCCCCGGGATGCCGAACGTCTCGGCCTTGCCCGGCGTGATCGCCACGATCGTGGTGCCGAACTGCGAGAACTGCTCGGCGATCGCACGACGGCTGCCCTCGCCGATCGAGCTCAACAGCACCACCGCCGCCATGCCCACCACGATCCCGAGCGTGGTCAGGATCGAACGCAGCGGTCGGCTGCGGATCGACTCCCACACGAGCGGAAACAGCTCTCCCGGCGGCATGCGCTATCCCCTCGCCCGCAGCGCGGCCACGGGCTGCATCCGCGCCGCCTTGAGTGCGGGCAGCGCGCCGAACACGAGCCCCGTGCCGAGCGCCACCCCGAGGGCGGCCTCGATCGCCCACGCCGGCGTGGCGGCGGGGAAGCTCGGGGCGAGCGCGCCGACGGTCTGCACCGCCGCCACCCCGATCGCCACCCCGATCGCACCGCCGCCCGTGGCGAGCAGCGCCGCCTCGGCCACGAACAGCGCGAGCACCTGCGCCGAGCTCGCGCCCACCGCCTTCATGAGCCCGATCTCCGGGGTGCGCTCGGCCACGCTGATCAGCATGACGTTCATGATGCCGATCCCCGCCACGAGCAGCGAGATGCCCGCGATCGCCGACAGCGCCGC
>RFJN01000286.1 GCA_003694875.1 Planctomycetota bacterium
CCTCCCCGACGTGGCGCCGGCCCTGCACGAGCCGCAGCTCGCCGACACGCTCGGTCTCTGGCTGCGCATGCTGCACGAACGCGGGGTCGAGCACACCGACCTGCACGCCAACAACGTGATCGCCACCGCCGACCCCGAGCGCCCGCTCGTGCTGCTCGACGTGGGGGACGTGCTGCTGCACCGGGGCGCCGTGCCCGAGCCGCGGTGGATCGCCATGATCGCACGCCTGTTCGGACGCGACGAGCGCTTTCCCCCCGCGCTGCGCCGCGCGGTGCTGCGCGCGTCTCTCGCCCCCGAGGCGAACCGCGATCCGGCCCTCCTCGAGCGCTGGAGCGCCGAGGTGGAACGCGTCCGGGACGCGCTGCGCCGCGGCCACCGCTTCCGCCAGGCGCGGCGCGCGCTCGGACGCGGTACGAGCCGCTTCGTCGAGCGCCGCCACCGATCGCTGCAGCTTTGGCTTCCGCGCGAGGTCGATCCCGACCGGATCGCGCCGCTGCTCGACGAGATCGCGCGTTCGGCCACGGCGGCTCGAGCGCACGCCGACCGCGAGGTCGCGCTCGGCCCGCTCGGTGTGCGCGCCGCTCGCCGCGCCTTCCGCGCCGCGGTAGCGCTCGCCCTCTGGGAGATCGACGCCCCGCGACCGCTCGCGCTCGTGCGACGCCGAACGCGGCGCTGGCTCGTGCTCGAGCGAGTCGCCGCCCGGCCCCTGCCCGAGGCGCTCGCCGGCACACGCACCCCGGAGCAGCGCGCCGCCTGCGCCCGCGCGCTCGGCCGCGCCCTCGCCCGAGCCCACGCCGCCGGCCTGTCCGGCTTCGCCCACCGCGGTCTCGCCGGCTTCGAGCTGCCGCTCGTAACCCCTCCGGGCGAGCGCACCGTGGCCCCCGCCCCCGAGACGCTCGCACACCTGCGGCTCGAGCAACGACCGTCCGAGCAACGGCTGCGCACCGACCTCGTGCCGCTTCTGCACGAACTCGGCGACCGCTGCGGCGACGCGATCGCGTCGGTGTGCGAGCGCGCCTACCGCGAGCAACGGCTCGCCGACATGCCGTGGCGCAACCGTCCGGCAGACCTCGCCCTGCCGCCGCGGCCCCGGATCGCGATCGTCAAGGTGGGGGCGCTCGGCGATGTGATCAACACCCTGCCGCTCGCGGTGGCGCTGCGCGAGCGCTTTCCCGACGCCGAGATCGCGTGGGTGGTGGGCCCGCTCGCGCGCCCGCTCGTGGAGCACCACCCCGCGGTCGACCACGTCATACCCTACCCCCGACGCGACTGGCGCCGGCTCGCCGACTGCGTGCGCGCGCTGCGCGCCTTCCGCCCCGACGTCGTGATCGACGCCGGGCGGCAGCTCAAGACCGCCGTGCTCGCCCGGCTCTCGGGAGCGCGCTGGCGGATCGGCTTCGATCGCGCCCGCTCCAAGGAGGGAGCCTGGCGGTTCGCCAACGTCCGCACCCCCGAGGCGATCGGCCATGCACCGGTGCTCGAGCACTACCTCGAACTCGGAGCGCTGCTCGGGGCACCCACCGAGCCGGTGCGCTGGCAGATCGATCCCGGCGCCGACGCGCGCCGACGCGTGCAGGCGTTGCTGCCGCCCGCTGCCGGCCCCCTCGTCGCCATGACCGTCTCGGCCACCAAGCCGGCCAACCTCTGGCCGCCCGAGCGGCTCGCCAGCCTCGCCGCGCGCGCGGTGCGCGAACGGGGAGCGCAGGTGGTGCTCGTCGGCGGACCGGGCGAGGACGAGCGGCGGCGCGGGGCGCTCGTCGCCGCACTCGCGGGACCGGGGGTGCACGACCGCACCGGTCGCACGACGCTGCACGAACTCGCGGCGCTGCTCGAGCGCGCCGACGTCGTGCTCGCGCACGACACCGGCCCCATGCACCTCGCGGTCGCGCTCGGACGGCCCGTCGTCTCGATCTTCGGCGCCGCCGACCCCCTGCGCACCGGCCCGTGGCGCCAGCTCGACGGGCTGCGGCGCGTCGCCCTCGCGTGCCGACCGTGCCGCCGCCGGACGTGCCCGCTCGGCACCCGCGCCTGCCTCGGGCTGCTGCCCGCCGAGCAGCCCTGGCCCGCGGTCGCCGAGGCGCTCTCGCACCGTCGGCCCGCGAGCACACCCGCACCCGACGCCACCCTCCGCGTGCGCACCGAGCGTCGCGGAGCGTGGCGGCTGTGGTGGGATCCCGACCACGCCCCCGCAGCGCTGATCGAGCGGCTCGAGCGCCTGCCGGAGCTCTTCGAGACGGAGCAACTCGAGATCTTCAACCGCTGCGCCACCGCGATCACCGGCCGGTGGTCGCCGCCCGACGGCCCCCCGCTCTTCGTCAAGCGCTACCGCGACCGCCATCGGCTCGACGCCTGCAAGAACCTGCTGCGGCGCAGTCGCGCCCGGCGCGCGTGGGAGGCGGGGCGGCGGCTGTTTGCCATGGGCGTCCGGACCGGACTCCCCGTAGCCCTCGCGCTCCGCAAGCGCTTCGGCCGGGTGGTGGACAGCTTCGTGGTGACGCGCGAGGTCGAGCACGAGGGCAGCGTGCTCGAGGCGTTTCGCGACCGGCGGCACGATCCGCGCGAGAAGCAGCGGCTGATCCGCGCCGCGGCCCTGCACCTGCGGCTGCTGCACGAGCGACGCATCGGGCCCGGCGACCTGAAGGGAACCAACTGGCTCGTGTGCGAGCGCGACGGCGTGCTCGGCTTCGCGCACATCGATCTCGACCGGCAGCGCTTCGATCGTCCCGTGCGGCACCGCGACCGCGTGCGCAACCTCGTCTACCTCGACACCTCGTTCGGATCGCTGCCGAGCCGCACCGACCGGCTGCGCTTCCTGCGGACCTATCTCGGGGCGGGCTGGCGCGATCGCGAGGCGGTGCGCCGCATGATCGCCGAGATCGAGGCGGGGGTGGCCGAGCGCCGTCCGCGCCGCCCCCCGCCGCTCGAGTCGCCCTGACCTCGCTCCGGCCGCCGTTGTGTGCCGCCGCTCGCCCCGCTACACTCCGGGGCCTTGCGGGCGCGGCGCCCGCCGCGGTGGGGCGCCCGAACCGCCGGGTGCGATCGAGATCTCGGGTGAGAGCCGCCATGCAGCCTCGCAGGGTCGCGTTGTGTCACGTGCACTTCGCCCGCTCCGGCGGCGTGGAGGGGTATCTGCACCGGCTGACCGAGGGGCTGCTCGAGCGCGGCTGGGAGGTCGACGTGGTCTGCCGCAAGGCGCGCAGCGACCTGCGGCACCCGCGGTTGCGCGTCCACGAGATCCCGGTGCTGCGCCTGAGCCGCTCGCTGCGCGCCTGGAGCTTCGCGCGCCGCAGCCACCGCCGCCTCGTCGCGCTCGATCGCGAGCGGCACTACGACGCGATCCACGCCTTCACGAAGAACGCCTACTACTGCGACGTGTTCCGCGACGGCGGAGGCTGCCACCTCGACTACCGCGCGGGCTATCTCGATCGCTTCGAGCGCGGGCGCTGGGGGCGGCTGTGGCACCGGATCGCTCCCTACGACCGCGTGCTGCTGCGCATCGAGCGGCTGCGCTTCGGGGTCGACCGCGGGCAGATCGTCTACGCCAACAGCCACTGGGTGCGCGAACAGATCGCGCGCCGCTACGACGCCCTGCCGCCCGAGCGGCTGCGGGTGCTGCACAACCCCGTCGACCTCGAGCGCTTCCACCCGCGGCGGCGGGAGGCGGGGCGACGCGCGCTCGAGAAGATCGCCGCGCAGACGCCTCGTGCCGAGCGGTGGTTCGTCTTCGTCGGCCACGACTACCAGCGCAAGGGGCTCGCCGAGCTGCTCGCGGGCTTCGCGCGGCTCGAGAAGGACGGCGGTGCGCTGTGCCCGTGGCGGCTGTTCGTGGCGGGCCGCGAGCGCCGGCCGGAACGCTTTCGCGCGCAAGCGCAGACGCTCGGGATCGGTGCGCGGTTGCACTGGCTCGGTCCGCGCGCGGACGTGCCGGATCTGCTCGCCGGCGCCGACGTGCTCGCCCTGCCCACGCACTTCGACGCCTACCCGAACGTCGTTCCGGAGGCGTTCGCCTCGGGCACGCCCGCGCTCGTCAGCCGAGAGACCGGTGCGGCCGAACTCGTCGAGCCGGGGCGCACCGGCTGGATCGTCGACCGGGTCGAGCCCGAGTCGATCGCCGCCGCACTCCGCGAGGCGCTCGCGCCCACAGACCTCGAGGCGTTCGGACGCCGCGCGCGCGCGCGCGCCGAGCGGTGCGACGAGGCGAGCCACCTCGCGCAGGTGATCGCGATCTACGATGAACAGGCGCGGCGACGAGGCCGCCACGGACGGGGAGAGCGCTGACGATGGGGGAGCGGACACCGACGGTCAGTGTGATCGTGAACACCTACAATCGCGCGCAGCGGCTGCACAACTGCCTCGTCGGGCTCGAGCGGCAGAGCGTGCTCGACTTCGAGGTCGTGGTGGCGGACGACGGCTCGAGCGACGAGACCGCCGACCTGCTCGCCGCCTTCGCGCGCGAGGCCCCCTTTCCGATCCGGCACGTCTGGCACGAGGACGAGGGGCACCGGCGCGCGGCGATCCTCAACCGGGCGATCGTCGCGAGCCGCGGCGCGTACGTGTTGTTCACCGACTGCGACGCGATCGCGCGCCACGACCTGATCGCGCAGCACCTGCGCTACCGCCGGCCCGACCGCATGCTGTGCGGCGGCTACTACCGGCTGACCGAGCAGGAGACGGCGCGGATCGACCCGGACTTCGTGCGATCGGGCGCTCTCGAGCGCATGCCCATGGGCTGGCGGCGGGTGCGCCGGCTGTACTGGCAGGCGTTCAAGAACCACTGGAACCTGCTGATCCGCAAGAAGAACCGCCCGCACAACATGGGGCTCAACTACTCGGTCGCGCGCGAGCACCTGCTCGCGATCAACGGCTACGACGAGACGTTCCGCGGCTGGGGCAACGCCGACGGCGACGTGCGCAACCGGCTGCGCATGATCGGGGTCGAGCCCGCCTCGATCTGGACGCGCGCGATCATCTACCACCAGTGGCACCCGGTCGAGAAGACGAAGAACCCCGAGGTGCGCGCACGCAACCGCGCCTGGGCGCGGCGGCCCGACATCACCGCCTTCTGCGAGAACGGGATCGTCAAGCGCAACGCCGCCGCCGGCGCTCGCTGAACTCGCGGGCGAAGGCGGCGAGAACGAGCAGCACAAGTCCCCCCGGCGCCGTCGGTGGGGACGAGGACGCAACCACGCGACAGCCGGCGGCCGACGGCGGACCGGCCGCTGCCCCGCCCGTCCCGGCCGAACCGCCGGTTGTCGGGGGGGCGACCGCTGCTGCGCCCGGCAGCAGCCACGACACCGCCGCCGCGACGAGGCGCTCGCGCTGCTGCGGCCGCCAGACCGTCTCGAGCGGAAACGCGAGGTACAGCAAGCGGTAGCCACCCGCGTACGCGATCGCGGCGTCCCCGCCGCGCCCCCCGTCCCAGCGCAGCACCGCCGTGCTGCCGCCCACCGGACGGATCACATCGGGATAGGCGGCGTCGTAGACGCCATGCGTGCCGTCGTCGATCGTCAGCGGCGGCAGCGCGGCGAACGGTCCCCCGGCGAGCGGTGCGAGCGCGCGCGTGCCCGCGTCGTCGGCCACGTACGCGGCGCGCAGCCAGTCGCGGTAGAACGCCCGGTCGGAGGCGCGCCCCCGCTGCTCGAGGTCCCAGCCGATCTCGGTGCCTGAGACCAGCAGCGCCCCGCCGCCTGCAAGATAGCTCGCCACGAGCTGCTGCTCGTCGTCGCCGAACGTCTCGTCGGTGCTCGATTCGCGTCCGAGGATCCAGTCGATCAGCCCGTAGCCCCCAAGCGCCACCGCGCCCGCCTGCACGGCGGACGCCATCGCGCTGTCGAAGCCGAGTGCGGTCGCGCGGGCGAACGCGGAGGCGTGCAGAACGAGGTGGTCGCCGCGCCAGCGCTCGTAGGTGTTGTGGTCGTTGTGCGAAAACGCGCGGGTGAAGCCGTCGACGAGCAGCGCGCTCGCCACGCCGTCCGGCCCGACGCGCGCCGCCACGGTCCGGCTCGCGAGCCCCTCGCCCCCCGCGTTGACCGCGCTCACGCGCACGTACAGCACCGTGCCGAGCGGAAACGGGCCGAGCACCACCTCGGTGGCAGCGACGCGGCGGCCCGCGCCGTAGGCGCGCCCGTCGGTGCTCGTGTAGACCCGGTAGGAGGTGGGAGTTGCCGAGGGCTCGAGCGCATCGAGGGTGGGCGCCCACGCCGCGCGCAGACGCCCTCCGCCCACGTTCTCGAGCCGCAGTGCGGTCGGCGGCAGCGGCACGATCACCGCCTGCGGGTCGAACGAGCGCGCGATCGCCTTGTAGATCGCGCGCGCGGCGGTGTGCCGGAAGCCGTCGTTGCGCAGGTGTGCGGCGTCCTCGGGGTTGTCGTGGTAGGCGAGCTCGACCAGACACGACGGCATCGCGGTGCACGCGCGCAGCTCGCCCGCGTTGAGCCGCTTCACTCCGAGATCGCGCCACGGCGGATAGAACGCCGAAAGATCGCGCACGATCTCGGACTGCATGCGCGCGGCGAAGGCGTCGGCGGCGTCCTGCAGCGGCGACGGGACGGTGGGGTAGTGCGCCGGGCCCGTTCCCCAGCCGCTCCACGCCGGGCTGCGACCGTTGGTGTACACGAGCGTCATCGTGCCGCGGCCGTTGCCCGAGCCGGCGTTGGTGTGCAGCGACACGTAGCGCCAGTCCTCGCGCCAGCGGCCGGCGGGATCACCGGCGAGCCAGTTCGCGAACCGCGGCCGGATCGTGACGTCGCTCGCGCTGCCGGCCGCAAAGCCCGCATGCGGCAGCCACGCCAGCGCGCACTCCCGCCACCGCGGCTCGCCGCTCGGCCCGATCCCCGCGCCGAAGCGCACCGCATCGGCAACCACCACGCTCGAGGGAGGACCGCCCGCGTTCGACACTTCGAGCACCGCCGGGCTGCCCGCCTCGAAGCGGTAGTGCCCCAGATAGAACCAGGTGGGACGATACCGGCGCTGATCGATCCGGATCTGCGCGACCCCGCCGGCGTGCACCACGCGCACCAGCGTCCGGTCGCTGCGGTTGGGCGCCGGGGTGTACCACAGGTAGACCGGATAGCGGCCCGAGACCGGAAGGTGCGCCTCGAAGCGCACCACCGCCGTCTCCTGCGGGGCGCTCCACGCCCACAGGTAGCCGCTGCCCCGGTAGCCCGCGACCGCGCTCGAGTGCGTCCAGTTGCCGCTCGTGCGCACCGCCGGGTCGGCGTCGTCGACGATCACCTCGTGGCGGCTGAACGAGCGCTCCCGGCAGGTGAAGACCGTGGCGCCGGCGCCGGAGAGATAGCGCTGCAGGTACTCGATCACGATCTCGTTGGTGTGGATGTCCTCGCGCAGCCGCCGCTCGGCGGGCAGCGAACGCGGGGTCGTGCCGCGCTGCCAGCCCCAGCCGCCGCCGGAAAGCGGCTTGTAGCCGTGCCCGGCGCTGAGCACCACCGTCCGACCCGCGAGCGCCCCGCCGCCACCCGGCGCGTCGTGCAGCTCGGCCCACACCGGGCCGCTCGCGAACAGACAGCCCGTGAGGGCCAGCCACCGTACCGCCGGAATGCGGCGCGCCGCCATGGAGTCTCCTTTCCCGGAGGCCTGCGGGTGGGATCGTGCTCCCCTCCACGAGGGTATAGCCGTCGGAAAGCGCCTGCGGTGCAGCCCCACGGCCGTGCTCTGACGGCTTGCGACACCGTTTTCCGTTGCAATGCCCCGGGGCGAAGGCTAATGTCGGCGCGGCTCCGGGGTCCGGACGCAGGAGAGGACAGCGTGAAGAAGCAGGGGGCGAAGGCCGCAAGGATACTGTGGGCCGCCGTCGCCGTCGTGGCGATGCTCACCCTCGTGACGGGGTTTGCCGCGGGCGCCGAGACGGGAGAACAGGGCAGCAAGACACTACTCGATCTGGCCGCGAGCCCGATCGGGATCGTCTCGCTGGCCGCCTTCGCGATCGCCTACCTCCTCGTCATGCTCGAGGAGTTTCTGCACCTGCGCAAGTCGAAGCCCATGCTGGTCGCCTCGGGGCTGATCTGGGCGCTGATCGCCTGGGCGTACCACGGGGCGGGCGACCCCGAGACGCCGGCGGTGCTGGTGCGCCACTACCTGCTCGAGTACAGCGAGCTGTTCCTGTTCCTGCTCGCCGCCATGACCTTCATCAACACCATGGAGGAGCGCGGGCTGTTCGACGCGCTGCGGGTGTGGCTGATCGGGCGCGGCTGGTCGCTGCGCAAGGTCTTCTGGGCGACCGGCGCGCTCGCGTTCTTCATCTCCCCGGTGGCCGACAACCTCACCACGGCGCTGCTCATGGGGACCGTCGTCACGAGCGTGGGACGCGGCCGACCGCGCTTCGTCCTGCTCGCGCTGATCAACATCGTGGTCGCCGCGAACGCCGGCGGTGCCTTCAGCCCCTTCGGTGATATCACCACGCTCATGGTGTGGCAGAAACACCTCGTCGACTTCCACGAGTTCTTCGACCTGTTCGTGCCGGCGCTCGTCAACTGGGCGGTACCGGCGGTGTGCATGACCTTCGCGATCGGCGACGGGCACCCGCAGCCCGTGACCGATCGCATGCGCCTGCAGCCGGGCGCGTTCTTCGTCGCGGGTCTGTTCCTGTTCACGATCGCCATGGCCGTGCTCTTCCACACCTGGCTCCACATGCCGCCGGTGATCGGGATGATGACCGGCCTCGGTTTCCTGAAGCTGTACGGCTACTACCTCTATCGCCTCTCGGTGCGCGAGGCGCGTGAGCGCGGAATGGCCATGCACACCCTCGAGAGCGGCAATCCCTTCGAGGCGTTCAGCCACGAGGGGGCGCGCTTCGAGCTTTACGACATCTTCAAGCGTCTCGAGAAGGCGGAGTGGGACACGCTGATCTTCTTCTAC
>RFJN01000287.1 GCA_003694875.1 Planctomycetota bacterium
CCTCGCGGCGAAACAGCGGCTCCTCACCGACGAGCCACACGAGCGGTCCGCGGCGCCGCGCGGGGTCGAGCTGCTGGAAGCGCTCGGGATCGATTCCCTTCGTGGCGGTGCGCGCGCGCCGCTTGCCACCGCTCGAACGGGCCGCCATGCGGTCTTCTCTCCCCCTCGCGCCCGCTACCGGCTGCGCCGGTGCCGGCCGCTGCCGCGTCCGCGACGCTTGTGCCGCCCCGAGCCGCGGCGGGTGCGCTTGTGTCCGTCGTCGGGCACGAACGGTTCCGGGTGCAGCCGCACGTTGGCGATCTCGCGGGCGGGGAAGGTCTGGGGCCTCTCGGTATCGAGCACGTGCACGGTCACGTCCCCGTCGTTCCAGCCGAGCAGCGTCCCGGTGAAGCGACGCCGCCCCTCGGGCTGGCGCGCCTCGCGCAGCGTCACCAGGACGCGCTCGCCGCGGAAACGGTCGAAGTCCTTGGGGCGGGTGAGCGGCCGGTCGATCCCGGGCGACTCGACCTCGATCGAGAAGCTGCCGGGATCGTGGCCCACGTGCTCGAGCGCCTGCTCGACGAGCCGGCTCGCACGCCGGCAGTCGGCGAGCGTCACGCCGCCGGGCACGTCGATCATGAGTCGGAGGTTGCGCGTGGGTGGGTACTGCAGCCGGATGACCTCGAAGCCGCCGGCCTCCACGTGGTCCACGATCGTCTTCTTGATCAGTGCGGTGACGCGATCCGAACCGTTGCGCACGAGAGCCCCCGTCCGATCGCCGCCGTTCGATCACCCCGGGCGCGCAGGCGGACGGCGTCGCACACGCGCGCCCCGCGTCTCAGCGCCGGCCCTTCATGGCGAGAATCTTCTGCGCCGCCTTGAGCTGTTCCACGGTGAGTTCCCCGCGCTCGATCAGCAGGTCGCCGAGCGGACGGCACACCCCGTCGCGCGTGTAGTGGTCCTTCTGGTACTGCATGGCGTCGAGCACCGCCTCGCGCGAGGCGTAGTCGTTCTTGATCAGCACCCGCGCGAGGTCCTTGTCCTGCTGCCGCTGCAGCTTGTAGTGGCCCGCGCGCTGGATCGTGAGGTACTGGGTGCGGTTGATCAGCTTGAGGTCCATGAGCGCCTCGCCGAGCGAGACGTCGAGCCCGCGCGCCTGCTGCGACTTCTGGTGCTCGCGCGCGCGTCTGAGCCCTGCCTCGTCGACGAACCGGTTCTCGAGTGCCAGCTTGCGGAAGAGCTTGTCGCGGTCGATGACGAGAGCCATGTTCTCCTCGCACGGAGCCGGACGCGTCGCGGCGCCGCCGGTCGTGGCGCGCCGCACGTCTGCCCGACTGTACCACCGCCCGGCGGCGCTCGCAACCGCGCCGCGTTCGGGCGCTGCCGGCTGCGGGGCGGCGGTGGTTGATGCGGGCCGGTGCGGGCTGCTACCTTCCATGCAGCGAGCGCGGCGCAACGCCCCCGCACGCGGTGGAGACCGCCGTGGCCAGCCTGATCATGATCGCCGGCAAGAAGCACCGCGTCGTGCCGCTCACGGGCGAGCGCGTCACGGTGGGTCGCGCCCCGGACAACACGGTGCAGATCGAGGACGCCGCCTCCTCGCGCCGGCACTGCGAGTTCGTGCGCGACGGCGCCGGGTGGCGGGTGCGCGATCTGCGCTCGCTCAACGGCACGTTCGTCAACGACCTCTCGGTGGGTGAACACGCGCTGCGCGCCGGCGACCGCGTGCAGGTGGGCGCCACGAGCTTCTACTTCGTGCCGAGCCCGCAGGGAGCGGACGAGGAACCAGAGACGACGGTTCGGTTTCACGCCGCCCCGAGCGACGAGGCGCGCGCGGCCTCGCGCAAGCTGCGCAACTTCGCCGCGCTGCTCGAGATCTCCAAGGCGGTCGCGGCCGAACTCGAGCCGGGGCGACTGCTCACGCTCGTGATCGACAAGTCCATGGAACTGACCGGCGCCGAGCGCGGCTTCCTGATCCTGCTCGACGACAACGGGCAGGCGCGCTTCGAGGTGGCGCGCGACCGCGAGGGCCGCCCGATCGACGAGCCCGAGCACTGCATCTCGCGCTCGGTGCTCGAGCGCGTCACGACGAGGGGCGAGCCGGTCGTCACGGTCAACGCCCAGAACGACCTCGGCGCCTTCGTCTCGATCGTCGCCCTCGAGGTACGCTCGCTCCTGTGCGTGCCGCTCGTGATGCACAACCGGGTCGCGGGCGCGATCTACGTCGACAGCCAGGTGGCCTCGCGCGAGTTCGACGACGAGTCGCTCAACCTGCTGCACGCCTTCGCCGACCAGGTGTCGGTGGCGCTCACCAACGCGCGGCTGTACCAGGAGGCGCTCGAGGCGCGCGAGCGCGAGGAGCGCGTCCGCCGCATCTTCCAGAAGTACGTGCCCGCGGACGTGGTGCGCCGGGTGCTGTCGATGTCGGAGGACGAACGGCTCAGCGCCAAGCTCGAGGCGACGGTGCTGTTCAGCGACATCCGCTCGTTCACGAGCCTGAGCGAACGGCTGCCGCCCGAGGAGGTGGTCGCGTTCCTCAACGACTACCTGCAGCGCATGGTGCGGATCGTCGACGAGGCGGGCGGGATCGTCGACAAGTTCATCGGCGACGCGATCATGGCGGTCTTCGGCGCCCCCGCCCCGCGGCCCGACGACGCGCGGCGCGCGGTGCGCGCCGCGCTCGCCATGCTCGCGGAGATCGAGCGCTTCAACGAGGAGCAGCGCCGGCGCGGCGGGGTGCGGATCGAGGTCGGGATCGGGATCCACACCGGCTCGGTGATCGCGGGCAACATGGGCTCGGACAAGAAGATGGAGTACACCGTGATCGGCGACACCGTGAACGCCGCCTGCCGCATCGAGGCGCTCACCAAGGACCTCGGCTACCCCCTGCTCGTGAGCCGCGCGTGCCTCACCGAGGCCGGTCCGGAGCACTTCCGCACCCTCGCCTTCCCCCCCGTGCACGTCAAGGGCAAGGCGCAGCCCATCCTCGTGCACGCGGTGCTCGCCACCGCGGACGAGCCCGCTGCGCCGCCGACCTCCTCCGCGCTGCCCACACCGCCCGCGGTGCCCGCACCACCCACGCCGGGCGCGGCGGGCAAGGCGGGTCCGCAGCAGGGCACGGTGCGCGTCAGCCCGCAAGAGCTGCTCGGCTCCGATGGCTGAGTGCCCCGGCGGCAGCTCGGCCCGAGCCGCCGCGCGGCCGGCGCGCCGCACTGCGCCTCGCACGGCCGACGACGCCCCGCCGGTGGTGCTGCGCGCGCGCGGGCTGCGCAAGCGCTACGGCGATCTCGAGGCCGTGGCGGGGATCGACTTCTCGGTGCGCCGCGGCGAGTGCTTCGGCATGCTCGGGCCCAACGGCGCGGGCAAGAGCACCACCATGCGCATGATCTACCGCGCGAGTCCGATCGACGAGGGCAGCCTCGAGATCCTCGGCCTCGAGGCGGCCGGCGGCCACAACGACCGGGCGATCAAGCGGCGGATCGGGGTGGTGCCGCAGGAGGACAGCCTCGACCAGGAGCTGACGGTGCGCGAGAACCTCGAGGTCTTCGCGCGCTTCTACGGCCTGCGTGGCGAGACGGGCCGCGCGCGCGCCGAGGCGCTGCTCGCGTTCGTGAAGCTGCGCGACAAGGCCGAGGTCCGCGTGGGGGCGCTGTCGGGCGGCATGCGGCGGCGGCTGATGGTGGCGCGCGGGCTGTTGTCCGAACCCGAGCTGCTCGTGCTCGACGAGCCGACCACGGGGCTCGACCCGCAGGCGCGCCAGGGGCTGTGGGAGCGGCTGCGGGCGCTGCGGCGCGGCGGCACCACGCTGCTGCTCACCACCCACTACATGGACGAGGCGGAGCAGCTTTGCGACCGGCTCGTGATCATGGACCGCGGCCGGATCGTGGCCGAGGGGGCGCCGCGGGCGCTGATCGCGGCGCACCTGCCGCCGCACGTGATCGAGCTGCACATGGACACCGCCGGCGCGCTGCCGGAGGCGGTCGCCGCGCTCGGGGACGCGATCGAGCGCAGCGAGCTGCTCTCGGACCGGATCCTGCTGTATCTGCACGACCCCGACGCGGTGCTGTCGCAGCTCGCGCACGCGCTGCCCGAGGCGGAGGTGCTCGTGCGTCGCAGCACGCTCGAGGACGTCTTCCTCAAGCTCACCGGTCGGCGTCTCGAGGAGGGCTGACGGTGCGCGCCGGTTTCGATCCCGCGATCGTGTGGGCGGTCTGGATGCGCAACTTCACCGTCTACCGCCGCACCTGGGTCATGAACATCCTGCCCAACTTCTTCGAGCCGCTGCTGTACCTCGTGGGGCTGGGGCTGGGGCTCGGGGCGTACCTCGAGGGGCCGCTGCACGGCCCGGCGTACGTGGCCTTCATCGGGCCCGGGCTCATGGCGGCCGCGGCCATGAACGGCGCCTCGTTCGAGACCACCTACAACATGTTCGTGCGCATGACGTTCTCGCGGCTGTACGAGGCGTATCTCGGCACACCCGCGCTGGTGCAGGACGTGGTGCTCGGCGAACTGCTGTGGGCGACCACGCGCGCGCTCGCCTACGGCTGCGCGTTCCTGCTCGTGCTGCTCGGCTTCGACCTCGCCGGCTACCGCGTGGTGACCTCGTGGTGGGCGCTCGCGCTGCCGCCTGTGCTCGCGCTGATCGGCGCCTGCTTCGCGCTGATCGGGCAGTGCTTCACCTCGCTGATCCGCGTGATCGACCTGTACGCCTACTACTACACGCTGTTTCTCACCCCGCTGTTTCTCTTCTCGGGCATCTTCTTCCACGTCTCGCGCTTCCCCTTCGGCGAGCAGATCGCCTGGTGCACCCCGCTGTACCACAGCGTGCGGCTGTGTCGCGGCCTCTCGCAGGGGGCGGTCGGGCTCGAGCAGCTCGTGTCGGCGCTGTGGCTGCTCGGGGTGAGTGCGGTGCTGTTCGCGATCGTGCCGCGGCGGCTGCGCGAGCGGCTCGTGCGCTGAACCCACCGCGCTGCGGCGTTGCCCCCGCCCCGCGGCCCCGCTATCCTCGGCTGCCATGAGTGCGATCGGAGACCCGAACGGAGCGGGGGCGATCCCGCCGGAGGCGTGGTCCGCACCGCCGCCCGCCGAGGATGACGCCGGGACGACGCAGCCGCGCGAGCCCGCACCGGCGGCCGCCGCGCCCGCGCGGGGGGCACCGGCCGCCTCGCGGCGGCCGGTCTACGGCGCAGGGGGGGTGGTGACCGAGCCC
>RFJN01000288.1 GCA_003694875.1 Planctomycetota bacterium
ATCTCGGGGTGCCGCAGCGCCACCATGACGCCGAACTGCCGCGCCTCGATCGTGCGGATCGCGGCCGCACCGAAGCGCAGCGCCAGGTTCCGGTCGTAGGCGGTCGCCCACCCCCCCCGCTGCACCTGCCCGAGCACGATCGAGCCGGTGTCCTTGCCCGTGAGCCGGTGCACCTCGGGCGCCACACGCTCCGCGCTCCCGCCGAGCAGCGGCTCCTCGCGCCCCGCCTCGTCGACCGGCCGCGTCACGAGCTCTCCCCCCTCCGGCACCGCCCCCTCGGCGCACACGATGATCGTGAACGGACGCCCCGCCCGCTCGCGCGCGATCACCTTGTCCGCCACGTGCTCCATGCGGAAGGGGATCTCGGGGATCAGGATCACGTCCGCCGTCCCGGCGAGCCCGCTCGCGAGCGCGATCCAGCCCGCGTACCGCCCCATGACCTCGCACACCATGACGCGCTCGTGCGCCTCGGCGGTCGAGTGCAGCCGCTCGATCGCGTCGGTGGCCACGTTGACCGCGGTGTCGAAGCCGAACGTCACCGCCGTGCCCGCGATGTCGTTGTCGATCGTCTTCGGCACCCCCACCACCGGCAGCCCCTTGTCGGCGAGCCGCTTCGCGATCCGCAGGCTGCCGTCGCCGCCCACCGCGATCAGCGCGTCGAAACCGAGCCGCCGGAACGTCTCGACCACCTCGTCGGAGCGGTCGATGTAAGTCACCTCGCCGCCCGCACCGCGCACCGGCCAGCGGAACGGATCGCCCTTGTTCGTCGTGCCGAGGATCGTGCCGCCGAGGAAGGTGATGCCGCGCACCTTCTCGTGATCGAGCCGCACCAGCCCCTCGGGCCCCTCCTCGCCGAGCAGCCCGTTGTAGCTGTTGCGACTGCCCCAGATCTCCCAGCCGCGGCCGAGCGCGGCGAGCGTCGCGGCGCGGATCACCGCGTTGAGCCCCGGCGCATCGCCGCCACCGGTCTGGATCAGCACCCGCATGCGTCCGCTTCCTCCTCCCGCCTCGGCCGCGACAATACCACAACGGCGCCGCGGGCGGCGAGCAGGCGCGTGGCGCCGGCACCCGCCTTCGGATACCTTGGGCGGTCACCGCGCACGAGGAGAGCAGCCCCGTGTCCGAGCGATCGAGACGGCCGCGGCCGGCCTGGTTCATGATCGACGTCGAGGCGAGCGGCCCCACCCCCGGTCTGTACAGCCTGCTCTCGATCGGCTGCGTCGAGGTCCGCGACGACGCCGGTCAGCAGCCCGAGATCGGCGAGCAGCTCTATCTCGAACTCCAGCCGCTGTATCCCGGGGTGCGGCAGGAGGCGATCGAGGTCTGCGGCCTCGATCCCGAACGACTCCGACGAGAGGGGCTGCCGCCACGCGAGGCGATGGCGCGGCTGCGCTCGTGGGTGCTCGAGCGCACCCCTCCCGGCGCGCGGCCGGTGTTCGTGGCCCACAACGCACCGTTCGACTGGGCCATGGTCGATCACTACTTCCACGCCACCGGCGTCGACAACCCCTTCGGCTACAGCGCACTCGACCAGAAGGCGCTCGCCATGGGGGTGCTCGGGATCCGCTGGGACGATGCCAACAAGCGCGTGCTGCCGAGTCTTCTCGGGCTGCCGCCCGAGGACCGCTCGCGCAAGCACCGCGCGGACTACGACGCGCGCTACCAGGCCGAGCTCTTCGTCGCGCTGCTCGCCCGCCACCGCGCGCGCGCCGGTGCGGGGTAGGCCGCGGTGGCCGAACCACCCCCCCCCGCGCTCTCGGTGGTGCTGCCCACCTGGAACGAGGCGGACAACCTGCGGCCGCTGCTCGCCCAACTCCGCCCCGTGCTCGAGCGCGTGGTGGGTCGCGCCGAGCTGATCGTGGTCGACGCCGGCTCGCACGACGACACCGTCGCGGTCGCACGCGCGGCGGGCTGCCGCGTGCTCGTGCAACGGCAGCCCGGCTACGGCGGGGCGCTGCGCACCGGCTTCGCCGCCGCCCGCGCCCCCTGGATCCTCACCCTCGACGCCGATCTCTCCCACCCGCCCGCGTTCATCGCCGACATGTGGGCCGCGCGCGAGGGAGCCGACCTCGTGATCGCATCGCGGTACGTCCCGGGCGGCCGCGCCAGCATGCCGCGCGGTCGGCTGTGGCTCTCGCGCACGCTCAACACCGTGTTCGGGGAACTGCTCGGTCTCGGGGTGCGCGACCTCTCGAGCGGCTTCCGCCTCTACCGCCGCGAGGCGCTCGCGGCGCTGCGCACCCGACGCCGCGATTTCGACGTGCTGCAGGAGCTGCTCGTGGGGCTGCTCGAACGGGGCGGCACGGTGCGCGAGGTGCCGTTTCACTACGCGCCGCGGGTGCACGGGGCGAGCCACGCCCGGGTGTTCGCGTTCGGGCGCGCCTACGCGCGGCTGCTCACGCGCATGTGGCTGCTGCGCAGCCGCTGGCTCGCGGGGCGGCCGGCGTGGCGTCTCGCACCCTTCCTCGCCGCGCTCGCCTTCGTCACCGCACTCGCGCACCTGCCCGGGCTCGCCGGCGGCGCGCTGCGCTGGGACGACGACGAGCTGGTGTTCCGCAACCCGGCACTCGCCCCCCTGTCCGCCCGCACCCTCGTGCGCATGTTCGATCCGCGTCTGCCGCGCGCCGCGTTCGGATACCAGTACACCCCGCTGTCGGATCTGTCCTACGCGCTCGACCGCGCGCTGTGGGGTCTGCAGCCCGCCGCCTTCCACCTGCACAACCTCGGCTGGCAGCTGCTCGCGGTGCTGTGCGCGTTCGGCGCGCTGCACCGCTGGCGGCGCAACGCCACCGCCGCGCTGTGGGGCTCGGGACTGCTCGCGTTGCACCCGGTGGCGGTCGAGGCGGTGGCGTGGATCTCGGGCCGGCGCACCACCATGGCGCTGGCGCTGCTGCTCGCGAGCGCGTGGTGCTGGCTCGCCGCGCGCGCCGACCTGCCGCCGCCGACCGCGCGCCACGAGGCACACCGCGCTGCCTGGCCGCCCGGGCGAGCACGCCGCGCGCTCGCCTACGCGGGCTCGCTCGTGTTCGCGCTGCTTGCGCTGCTCAGCAAGCAGCAGGCGGTCGCGCTGCCCGCGGTGCTGCTCGTGCTCGATCGCACCGCCCGCCGCCGCTCCGGCGCTGCCGCGCCCCGCTGGGCCAACACCGCGCTGCGCCTCGCCCCCCACGCCGCGCTTGCGCTCACGTTCGCCGCGATCGGGCTGTGGGTCGGCCGCCGCGAGGCGATCCTCGCCGCGACGGGACCGACCGGCCCCGTCACCGGCGCGCTGCTCGCGCTGCCGCGCTATGCGGCCATGCTCGTGTGGCCGCTCGGTCTGCGCCCGAGCTACGCGATCCGCCTCGGCTCGGACGCGGCACTCGCCGCGCAGATCGCGCTCGCCGTCGCGATCGTGCTCGCGCTCGCCGCAGCGGGCTGGCGGCTGCGACGGCGCGAGCCCGCGGTCGGGGCGGCGCTGCTCGTCGCGCTGCTCGTGCTGCTTCCCGCCCTCGCGCCGGGGCGGCCGCAGTTCATCGCCGACCGCTACCTCGTGCCGGCGCTGCCGTGGCTCGGCGCCGCCCTCGGCGCCGCGCTCGCCCTGGGAACGCGCGGCAGCCCGCCGCTTGCAGAGCGCGACGAGGACCGGCTCGTGCGTCGGCGCGCGGCCCTGCTCGCGCTCACGCTCGTGCTCGGCGCGCTGCTCGCGGTGCGCACCGCCGAGCAGTCGCGGATCTGGCGCAGCGACCTCGCGCTGTGGCGACACGCGGTCGCCCACGATCCGGACAATGCCGTCGCGGCGCGCATGTGGGGGCTGGCGCTGTTGCGCGCCGGACGGCCCGCCGAGGCGCTCGCGCCGCTGCGGCGCGCCTGGCGCGAGGCCGGCGCGATCCGGGGAGCGCGCGCGAGCGCGGTCCGTCGCGCGATCGCGCGCGAACTCGCCGCGGCGCTGCGGGCGCTCGGGCGCGAGGACGAGGCGCGTGCCATACTCGAGCAGGGTGGTGCCGGTGCGAACGAGCCTGCGAGCGAGGCGAGCGAGCATGCTCCCTGACGCGATCGCGCGCGTCTCGCGCGCGCTGCTGCACCTGCGGATCGGCGAGGCCGGCGAGCGCTTCGAGCACGCCGGCAGCGCGGTGCTCGTGGGACGGCAGGAGGTGCTCACCGCAGCGCACCTGCTGCGGCACGGCGGGCCGCTGTTCGGCCACGCGGTGGGCGGCGGCGGCCCGCAGCCGCTCACCCCCCTCGAGATCGACACCGAACACGATCTCGCCCTGCTGCGGCTCGAGCACCCGCTGCCCGAGGCGCAGCCGATCGCGCCCCCGCCCCCCGAGCCGCCGCCGCTCGGCACCGAGGTCGCCTTCCTCGGCACCCCCTTCGCCGACATCTTCGACCCACCGCTCGTCATGACCATGCGCGCGATCATCGGCAACCGCTATCGGCTCGGGGCGGTGACCTACGACGTGCTCGACGCCGCGGCGGCCGAGGGCATGAGCGGCGGGCCGGTGTTCTCGACCCGCAACGGGCAGCTGCTCGGACTGCTGAGCGCGCGCTTCGACCCCGCGCGCACACGCGCACGGCTGCGCGGAGAGCGCGGTGCGCCCCCCGCCCCGCAGCGCAGCCCCATCGCCTTCGCGGTGGGGGGGGCCGACATCCGGCGGCTGCTCGAGCGGCACGATCTGCTCTAGCGCAGCGCACACCGAAGGGGAGGAGCGACATGGCGGCGGCGCGGCGCGGTGACGACTACACGATCGGGATCCGGCGCGGCGACTGGCGCGAGCGGCTCGCCGCCCTGCTCGCCGAACGGCAGGCGAGCGAGCCGCGCGCACGTGGCTCGGCGCTGCTGATCGAACCCGGAGCCGAAGCGCTCGCGCAGATGCTCGCCGACGCGCTGCCCCGCCCCGTGCACCGGCTGCACGCCACCGAGACGCCGATGCCCATCGGCGCCTGGCTCGAACAGATCGCCGCCCTGCACGAGCGCGAGCCGCTTGCGTGCATCGCCGTGGCGGGCGTGGGCGATCGCCCGGAGGCGCGTCGCGCCGCGTGGCGGCTCGGTCCGCTCGCCGAACCGCTGTGGGTCTGGATCCACACGCCGCGGGCGCGCGCGTGCGCGCTGCCCGCGCTCTCGGCACACCTGCGCCGGTATCTCGAAGTCGTCGACGGACTCGCCTACCATGAGGGGCCGTGACGAGGTGACCGCCCGGCGAGGGGGGAAGGTTCGCACCATGAAGAGAGATCGGAGCGTATCGCGGGCCGCCGCGCTCGCGCTGCTGTGCGCGCTCGCCGTGACGCCGCAGGTCGCCGGCAAGGACTGCGGCGAGCGACCCACGGGGAAGAACCCCGACAACGAGGAGCTGCTTGCGGCGGTCGAGGAGCTGTCGCTGCAGTTCCAGATCCCGGTCGAGATCATCCTCGCGGTCGGCTGGCGCGAGAGCGGGCTGCAGCAGTGGCGGTCGAACGGTGCGCTCGTGGTCAACGAAAAGGACTGCGGGCTCGGCATGATGCAGCTCACCGGCTCGACCGCCGAGCTGTTCGACGTCCCGCGGCTCAAGGCCGACTGGCGCTACAACCTCGAGTGCGGGGTGAACGTACTGCAGCGCAAGTGGCGGCGTGCCGAGCGCGAGAAGTGGAAGCGCAAGGGCGGCAAGCTGCCCGCGCCCGACCGCGCGGTGCTCGAGAACTGGTACTACGCGCTGAGCTACTACCAGGGTCGGCGCACCGGGGAGTATCCCGGCAAGGTGTTCGACCACCTGCGCAAGCGACCGGGCAAGCTGCGCGCGCTGCTGCCCGAGCCCATCGAGGTCTCCAACCCCGACGAGGCGATCGAGGGCTTCTCGTACGGCATGGGCTTCACCGCGCTGCGCGGCAACCGGGTGGTGCTCGAGGACGGACGCACCCTCAAGATCCGGACGACGGTCGGCACGATCGGCAACCCGGAGCTGCTCGCGCACCTCGAACAGGCGCTCGCGCGCGCCGAGCGCGATCGCGCTCGCGGCCGGATCGCGCGGGCGGTGCGCTGGTATCGGCGGATCGCGGAAGCAGGGGGCAACACGAGCGCCGGCCGCAAGGCGAAGGCGGCGCTCGCGGCGCTCGAGAAGCGCGGCGCCGAGGAGCTCGCCGCCGCCGACGCGCTGCGCGAGCAGGGCGACATCACGGGCGCGCTCGAGCGCTACGGCGAGATCGAGGATCGCTACGACGGGCTCGCGGTGGCGGAGACCGCGGCCGAGCGCGCCGAGGCGATCCGCTCCGATCCGAGCCTCGCCGAGCGCGCCGAGCGGCTCGAGCACGAGCTGCGGGCGCGGCGGCTGCTCGCCGCCGCCGAGCGCATGCTCGCGCGCGATCGCCCGCTCGAGGCGCTGCGCAAGCTGCGCTACCTCGTGCGCGAGCACGAGGACACCGAGGCGGCCGCGCTCGCGCGCGACAGGATCGCGGCCATGGAGGCCGACCGCGACCTCATGGCGAAGATCGAGCGGCAAGAGCGCGCGCGCGAGCTGCGGCGGCTGATCGCGCTCGCCGACAACCTGCGCAACAACGAGATGTACGAGCAGGCGATCCGCGTCTACGAGCAGGCGCTCGCGCTCGATCCGCCGCCGGAGCAGGCGGCGCACTGCCGCGAGGGGCTGCGGCTCGCCCGCGAGGCGTGGGACGAGGAGTGAGCCGGGCGGCCGCGACCTACTTCGTCGTCAGCCCCTGGTACTCCCCGCCCTTGCCCGTCGCCTCGTGGTAGTACTCCATGGCCTCGGGCATGGCGTCCTCGAGGTCCTCGATCCGCCGCTCGTGGCTGGGGTGGGTGGAGAGGAACTCCGGCGGCTGCTCGCCGTTCGAGGCCGCCTCCATGCGCTTCCAGAACTTCGGCGCCTCGCGCGGATCGTAGCCCGCCTTCGCCATGAGCATGAGCCCTATGTAGTCGGCCTCCGACTCCTGCTTGCGACTGAACGGCAGCGCGATCGTGAGGGCGGTGCCGACCCCGAGCGCCGCCGCGATCTCCTCGCGCGTCTCGGGATCCTTGCTCGCCGCGGCCGAGATCGCCGCGATCCCGAGGTTCAGCACGAGCGACTGGCTGATGCGCTCCGCACCGTGGCGCGCGAGCGCGTGCGCCACCTCGTGACCCATGACGACCGCCACCCCCGCCTCGTTCTGGCAGATCGGCAGGATCCCGGTGTAGAACGCCACCTTGCCGCCGGGCAGACAGAACGCGTTCACGGTGTCCGGCGCGTCGATCACCCGGAACTCCCAGTCGTAGTTCGTGTG
>RFJN01000289.1 GCA_003694875.1 Planctomycetota bacterium
AAGCTGCGCGACGGGGTGGCGAAGCTCGCGCGGGCGGTGCGCGTGACCCTCGGTCCCGTGGGCCGCAACGTGGGGCTCGACAAGAGCTACAGCCGCCCCCACCTCACCAAGGACGGGGTGACCGTCGCCAAGGAGATCGAACTCGAGGACCCGTTCGAGAACATGGGCGCCAAGCTCGTGCGGGAGGTGGCGACGAAGACCAACGACGTGGCCGGCGACGGTACCAGCACCGCCACGATCTTCGCCGACGCGATCTACGGCGAGGGGCTCAAGCGGTTGCGGGCGGGGATGTCGACCGCCGCGCTGAAGGAGGGGATCGACCGCGCGGTGCAGGCCGCCGTCGAGTCGATCCGTTCGCAGAGCCGCGCGGTGAGCGGGCGCGACGATCTATTCCGCGTCGCGTTCATCTCCTCGCGCGACGAGGAGATCGCCCGTGCGATGGCCGACGCGTTCGATCGCGTGGGCAAGGACGGTGCGGTGACGATCGAGGAGGGGCGCGGGATCGAGACCGAGGTGGAGATCGTCGAGGGCTTCCGCTTCGACAAGGGCTTCATCTCGCACTACTTCGTGACCGATCCCCAGAAGCTCGTGTGCGAACTCGAGCAGCCGCTCGTGCTCTTCTACGACAAGAAGATCTCGAGCCTGCGCGACATCGTGCGGCCGCTCGAGGCGGTGCTCAACACCGGGCGATCGCTGCTGATCATCGCCGAGGACGTCGAGGGAGAGGCGCTCGCGGGGCTCGTGCTCAACAAGCTGCGCGGGGTGTTGCGCGTCTGCGCGGTCAAGGCGCCGGGCTTCGGTGACCGCCGCAAGGAGATGCTCGAGGACATGGCGGTGCTGACCGGCGGCCAGCTGATCAGCGAGGATCTCGGGATCAAGCTCGAGAACGTCACGGTGCAGCAGCTCGGTTCGGCGCGCAAGGTGATCGTGGACAAGGACACGACCACGATCATCGGCGGCGAGGGCGACGCGGAGGCGATCGAGCAGCGCAAGCGCCAGATCCGCAACCGGATCGAGACCACCACGAGCGACTACGATCGCGAGAAGCTCGAGGAGCGGCTCGCGCGCCTCAACGGCGCGGTCGCGGTGGTGTATGTGGGCGGGGCCACCGAGGGCGTGATCAAGGAGCGCAAGGATCGCGCCGAGGACGCCATGCACGCCACGCGTGCGGCCCTCGAGGAGGGCGTGGTGCCGGGCGGTGGCGTCGTTTTCATCAAGGCGCAGCGCGCGGTGGCCTCGCTGCTCGAGCAGCTTGAGGGTGAGGTACGTGCCGGGGCGGAGATCGTGTACGAGGCGCTGCAGGCGCCGCTCGTGCAGATCGCCGACAACGGCGGGTTCGACGGTGAACTCGCGCTCGCGGATGTGCGCGACGCCGAGGGGGATGTCGGAATCGACGGGCGTAGCGGCGAGCGGGTCGACGACTGGGAGGCGGGCATCCTCGATCCCACGAAGGTGAGCCGCAGCGCGCTCGTGCACGCCGCGAGCGTGGCGTCGATGATGCTCACCACCGAGACGGCGGTGACCGAGCTCGAGGAGCAGGAACAGCCGGCCGACAGCGCGCTGGTCTGAGGCGGGTCGCGTCGGAGCTGCGCTGCAGCCGCCACCGGCGGGTTGCGGGCGTGCGGTACGGCCGGCGGTGCGCGCGCGTGTGCCGCCGGCCGCTGCGCGTCGTGCACGACAACCCAGCCAGGGCCGGAGCCGAGAGGGGCGACGGACACGGAGGGCGAACGAGGGCATGCCGACACGCAAGCGCGACTACTACGAGGTGCTCGGGGTGCATCGTGACGCCACCGAGATCGAGATCAAGAAGGCGTATCGTCGCATTGCTCTCGAGACGCACCCCGACCGCAACCCCGGCGACAAGGAGGCGGAGGCGCGTTTCAAGGAGGCGGCTGAGGCGTACGAGGTCCTGAGCGATCCCGACAAGCGCGCGCGCTACGATCGATTCGGCCACGCCGGTGTCGAGGGCGCCGGAGGCGGAGCGGGATTCGGCGGCTTCGAGTCGGTCTTCGAGGCGTTCGAGGATCTGTTCGGGGGCGGATTCGGCTTCGGGCGGCGCGGTCGCAGCGCCGGGCCGCGACGCGGTGCGCACCTGAAGGTGGAACTCGAGATCGAGTTCCTCGAAGCGGCGCGCGGGGTCGACAAGGTGATCGAACTCGAGCGCGCCGAGGCGTGCGAACACTGCGGAGGTTCGGGTGCTGCGCCCGACAGCGAGCCAGTGGTGTGCGGCATGTGTCGCGGCCGCGGCGAGGTGACGCAGACGCAGGGTTTCTTCGCGATCCGTACGACGTGTCCGGCGTGCGGAGGCGAGGGCCGGCGGATCGAGCGGCCGTGTCCGGAGTGCGGGGGCACGGGGCTGCGGACGCGGCGCCGGCAGATCACGGTCAAGATCCCGGCGGGGGTCGAGGACGGCACCCGCATGCGGCTCGGCGGTGAGGGCGAGGCGGGACCGCACGGTGGCCCGCCGGGCGATCTGTTCGTGTTCCTGCGGGTGCGACCGCACGAGCTGTTCGAACGCGAGGGCGACGACATCGTGTGCGAGGTGCCGATCACCTTCGCGCAGGCCGTCCTCGGCGCGAAGATCGAGGTGCCCACGCTCGAGGGCACCGAGACGATCGAGATCGAGCCCGGCACGCAGAGCCATACCGTCGTGCGGCTTCGCGGGCGCGGAATCCCGCACCTGCGCGGCTACGGTCGGGGCGATCAGCTCGTGCGACTGGTGGTGGAGGTACCGCGGCGGTTGACCGAGGAGCAGGAGGCGCTGGTGCGCCAGCTTGCGGAGCACGACGAGGCACAGGTCTCGCCGCGGCGCAAGTCGTTCCTGCAGAAGATCAAGGAGCTGTTGGGTGGACATGGAGAGCGGTAACGAGAAACGACACACGGCGAGCAGCGAACTCGAACGCCGGCTGGCCGAGAGCGACGCCCGGGCGCGTGCCGCCGGGGCTCTGCGGGAGGCGGTGGACAGCATGGCGGAAGATGCGAACGTGCAGGAGGGCGACGAGCAGCCCGCCGGAGGCGGTGACGACCTCGAGGCGCTGCGCCGCAAGGCGGACGAGCACGACGCCATGCAGCACCGCATGCTGCGCGCGCTCGCCGACCTCGACAACCTGCAGAAGCGCTTCCGCCGCGAGGTGGACCAGGCGAGGCGGCAGGGAGCGGATACACTGTTGAAGGCGCTGCTTCCGGTGTTCGACAACCTCGAACTCTCGCTGTCGGCGGCCGAGACGAGCCACGATCTCGACAGCCTCGTGACCGGCATCCGCATGATCCTCGAGCAGTTTCGCGCCGCACTCGCCGAGCGCGGGATTCGGCGTACCGGCGAGGTGGGCGAGTCGTTCGATCCGAAGCTGCACGAGGCGATCGGGACGGTGGATAGCACCGAGCATGCGCCGGGAACGATCGCCGCG
>RFJN01000290.1 GCA_003694875.1 Planctomycetota bacterium
AGTCCACGGTCTCCCAGCACCTCAAGCAGCTCAAGGAGGCGGGGCTCGTCCGGGGCACCGTGGACGGGCCGCGCACCTGCTACTGCATCGAGCCGGGCGACGGCGACGTGCCGCTCTCGGACCACTACGGCTTGCGCTCCGTCGTCACCGTCGAGTGATCGAGCGCCGGCGGGGCGGCGCGCCCGCCCGTCGACCGCGCGCGCTCGAGGATCCAGAGCTGCGCGGCGCGCCCCGGGCTGTGGCCGCCGACGACTCTGGCGCGATCGCCGATTGTGGTGCACAACTCGGGCCGCGACGACGGCGTTGATCGCGCCGCACGGCACGATGAGGAACCTCGATGAGAGCCACGACCCCCGACCAAGCCCTCGCTACGCCCACCGAGATCACCGAGCTCCACGTCTCCGACGCATGGGACCGCCCCTGGCAGTCGCTCGTCGGCTCCTTGCCCGGGTTGCAGACGCTCCACCTCGAAGAGGCCGTGGACGCCGACCCCTCCTCGGTCGCGACGTGGCCCGCGGGCCTGCGCAGCCTCGTGCTCGGCGGTGGGCACCGGGACGCCGTCGCGGCGTGGGCGCGTGCCGGCGTCCCCCTCGCGTCCCTCGAGCTCCGCGACGACGGTGACGAGCCGTTCGAGATCCCCGAGGCGGTGGCGGCCATCCCAGGTCTGTCCCGGCTGGCGGTGCGGGCGAAGGCCGCGGTCTTGCCCGAGGCCCTCGCCGGCGGCAGCGTGACCGAGCTCGCGTTGGCCCTGGCGCCCGGCGAGGTCCCCGAAGGCCTGTGCCGCCTCACTCAGCTGCGCCGGCTGCGGCTCGCTCAGCGGGTGCGGTCCCTGCCCGCGGCCTTTGCGCAGCTGACCTCCCTGGAGATCCTCGACCTCGCCGGCAGCCTCAACGGCGGTACGATGAGCGCCGACACGTTGCCGGCCTCCGAGCATCGACCGCTGCCTGCGGTCCTCGCCGAGCTGCCCGCGCTCCGCACCCTCGTCCTGGACCGCTGCGGCATCTTCGAAGGCGACCTCGAGCGCCTGGCCGGGCACCCGCGCCTGCATCGCCTGAGCTTGGGCTTCGCCGGCGTCGCGGATCTCTCACCGCTGCGCGCGCTGCCGGCCCTGCGGGAGCTCGATCTGCGCGCCTGCGGGCGCGTGCGCGACCTCTCCCCTCTCGCGGGGTTGCCGCTCACTTGGGTGGGGCTCGACGACTGCGACCGCTTGCGGGATCTGAGCCCGTTGCTCGAGCTGCACCAGCTCCGGGGCCTGTCGATGAAGGGCTGCGACGCGGCGCTGCGCGGGCCCGTCCTGACGCACCCCACCCTCGAGGATCTCGAGGCCGACGACGAGACGATGGGGCAGTGGGCGCGCCGCGCCGAACTCGCGGGGCGGACCGCGGATGACATCCGGAAGGGCCTCAGCGCGACCGAGCCCGCCAGGCGCCGGCAGGCGTTGAGCGATCTGGCGCGGTGGGTCGAGCTCACGAGCGCCCCCGACAACAACGCCCTCGGTCATCTCTTCGGCCTCTCCGACGAGGATCGGGAAGGCGAGCCGCCGATGGCGCTCCCGGAGCTCTCCCGAGCGCTCGAGGATCCCGGGGTCGATGGGGCGCTCGCGGTGCGCGTGTTCGCCGCCTGCTTTCGCTCCGACGAGGACAACTTCGCGCCGGCCCTCGAGGCCGCCGACCTGGTCATCGAGCGCGGGACCCAGGCCGATCAGAGGGCGCTCGTCGACGCCTTCGGGTACGCGCGTCGCTTCTACGACGCCGGCCACCGGAGCTTCGAAGAGGACGTCCACGAGCGGCTGATCGCGGAGGTGCTACCGCGCCTCGGGCTGCCGGCCCTCCTTCATCTGCTGGGCCAGCTCTCCGTCGACGACCTGCACGCCGACCAGCTCGAGGAGCTCTTCGTCGTGGCGTATGGGCAGGCGTCCTCCCCCGAGCAGCTCGACGCCCTCGACGGACGCCTCCGCGCTTACGCCGCCTCGTTGTGCAGACGGCCGACCGAGCTCGTGGCGGCGATCGTCGAGCGGCAGCCCGCCGCGCAGGAGCGGCTGGCCGACCTCCTGGGACCCACGCCCGAGGAGCGCTGGGACGCGCGGCTGGTCGAGGCGGCGGGGCCCGAGCAGCTCCAGGCCGAGCTCTCGGCGCTGCTCTCGGCCCTCGACGCCGGGGAGCTCCCCGTGGAGTCCCTTGGCGGGTCTCTGTCGTCGAGGATCCGTGACAAGCTGGGGGAGGCCGGCGAGCTCTCCCCCGAGCTCGCGCGCCGCGTCGCGGAGCGGGCCCTGCGCAGCGATCAGTCGGCGTGGCTCCGGCCCGAGGTGCTTGGGCCCCTCGTGCGCGACGAGTGGGACTGGCTGCGGTCGCAGAGCGAGGCCGACCGCGAGCGCATCGCGGGGGCTTTGCGCGACTGGCAGCGCCGTGAGTTCGCCCCCGAGGGGATCGATCTCACCGCGGCCCGGGCTCGCCTGACGGGCGTCCCCGAGGAGGAGCTGCGCGGGCAGGCCCTCCAGGATTCCTTGGAGCACGCGCTCAAGTGGGACGCCCGGGAGCTCACCCGCGCCCTCGTTCATTTCATCGCGCGGCCGGTGCCTTTCGAGATCACCTCTCAGCGCTCCCGGTATCTGGCGAAGCTCCTCGACAAGCTGCGCATCGAGAAGGATCCGGACGCGACCGTGCGCCTGATGGACGCCTTGCTCGCGGCCCGCCCCCACCTGACCTGGTCCCCCGAGGACCAGCAGTACCCCCTGACCTACCTGCTCCCCATCGCGCTCGAGCGGGGGCCGCAGTTCTTCGCCGAGCACGTCGCGCCCTGGCTCGAGGGGCAGGAGCTCGTCGACCCCCGGTTCGCCTACAACCTCGCCTGCTACCAGGCGACCCACGGGGACACCGAGGCGCTCTGCGGCGCCATCCGACGCGCCCTCAGGCTGGGCAAGCCCGTCCAGCAGTTCCGCGAGGACGCCGACTTCGCCGGGCGGCTCAAGGAGCCGGAGGTGCGAGCGCTGCTCGAGGAGTGGGAGGAGCTGCCGCGCTACTACGCCATGAGCCGCGCCGACTACTACGACGCGCCCTGCCGCTTCCTCGACATGGGCTACAAGCCGGATCGACCTGCGTGGTGGGAGCTCCGCTGGAGGCGCGGGCAGCCCTTCGACGAGCTGCCCGAGGGCCCCCTCCGCTTCGATCTCGAGCCGTTCAACGAGCACGCCGAAGAGATGAGCCGGGCGTTGCCCCTGGTCTCCCTGTTCAAGATCCCTCTGATGCACCGCTCCCTCGTGGAGGTGCTCGAGGCGCACGGCGCGAAGCTGCAGAAGGTGCCCGCCGTGCTCGTCGATCCCGACGACGGCGCCGAACATGGCGACTACTTCGCCGTCAACGTGCTGGGCGTGATCGACCCCAAGGCCCTGGGGCGCTTTCATGGACGCATCACCGACAACGCCCACATCGACGGGGTGGGTTTCAGCGCGCTCACGGGCCACCACGAGCCCCTGGATGGACTCGTGCTCGCCTGGCTCCACGACACCAGCACGCTCGTCGTCTTCGAGCCTCTTCGCGACGCCCTCGTCGAGGCGGGCTTCGACGAGCTCCGATTCGACGACCTCCGCCACATCGCGATGTAGCCGCTGCAGATGACGGGCGCCTCGCTTTCTTGACCGCCGGGCGCGCGGCGCCCGATACCCGTCTCATGCCGAGACGGGCCCTCAAGCGCGCGGTCACCCTGATCCTCCTCGCGGCCGCGGTGGCGCTCATCGCCAGCCACGACGGATGGGGGCAGGTGCGGGCGAGCCTGTCGAGGCTCCGCGGCGAGGGCCTCGTGCTGGCGTCGATGCTGCCGTTCGTGGCCGTCGCCGCCTCGGTGCGACGGTGGTAGCTCTTGCTCGCCCACGAGGGCGTCCGGCTCCCCTTCGGCTTGCTCCTCGGCTCGTTCCTGCGGGGCCGCTTCGTCGGCGCCTTCACGCCGTCGACGGCCGGGCTCGATCTCTACCGCCTCGTCGACGTCGGGGACGTCAGCGGGCAGCGCGCCGCCTCGGGCCGCGCCATCCTCGTCGAGAAGCTCCTCGGGCTCGTGGCCCTCGGGCTGGTCACCCTCGCGCTCGTCCCCGCGGGGCTGGCGCAGTTCTTCGGCGCCGGCGGGCTGCTGGTGGCCGTCGGCCTCGGCGCCGGCTCCCTCGCCGCCCTGGGGATGCTCAGCCGGGGTGCACTGCTCCGGAGCCTCGCCGGGCGCCTGCCGCGCCGGATGCGGCGCCGGGCGCACGCGCTCCTCGACGTGCTCTGCACCCGGCCGCTGCCTCCCGCGCACCTCGCGCGCACCCTGGGCCTCGGCGTCGTCTCCCACGCCGCCGCGTCCGGCGTGTTCCTCGCGACCGGTTTGGCGCTGCAGCTCCCCGTCGCGCCGCTGAGCTTGCTCGTCGTCGGCAACGCGATCGTCCTGGCGACCTTGCTGCCGATCAGCGTCGGGGGCGTGGGGGTGCGGGAAGGCACGGCGGTCGCGCTGCTGGCCACCGTCGGCGTGAGCCCCACCGCGGCGACCCTGATGGCGGTGCTCGGTTACTTGGCGATGCAGCCGCCGGCGCTCCTCGGCGGCTTGCTGATGCTCCGCCAGCGCCATCCGCGGCCCGACGCCGCTCCGATCGCGCCCTCCGCGCCGACGATCACCCTCGCGGGCCTGACCCCGATCGCGGAGGCGCCGCTGCTCGCTCAGCCGGTCATGACGCGCACCGCGTCCTCGACGTCGGCGCGGCTGCCGATGTAGAGCGGCGTGCGCTGGTGCAGCTGGGTCGGCTCGATGTCGAGGATGCGCCGCGTTCCGTCGGAGGCCGCGCCCCCCGCCACCTCGCAGACGAACGCCAGCGGCGCGGCCTCGTAGAGCAGCCGTAGCTTCCCCTGCTCGTTCTTGTGGTCCGGCGGGTACGCGAAGATGCCGCCGGTCAGCAGAACTTCCCATCCCGAAGGTCGTGCGCGTGCGGGGATGGGGCGTTGGCGTGCGGGGCTTGACGGGGGATGGATTATCGTATATCTAC
>RFJN01000291.1 GCA_003694875.1 Planctomycetota bacterium
CGAGCGAAGGCCGGGCAGCGCCTGCGCCGAGCACGACGAGCAGCGCGAGGCCGATCGCCCACGCTGCGGCTGTCGGTGCCCTCCTGCGGCCGCGTGCGCTCCGTCCCGTGGCGCCGAGTACCCGTGGTCCCATGGTGCACCTCTTCGTTCCCACACCGCCGGCCAAGCATACCCCGTGGTGCGGGCTCCGGCGAGCAGAATCCGCCCCGGGATCGGTGGCGGCGCGCGGGCGCCGGGAGCGTCCTGCCAACTCAGCTCTCGTCGGACGCGGTCTCCTCGGGCTCTCCGTCGCTCACCCCCGGCGGCAGTCCTGCGCTCGTGATCTCGAGCAGCGGCTCGCCCACCGCCTGCGCGAGTTCGCGGCGCACCCGGTCGCGCAGCGCCACCACGCCGGCGAAGCCGGCGTCGGGCGCGGGCGGGGCGACCGGCTCGAGCACGCGCACCTCGAGCCGGCCCGGTCGCGGGAGCCAGAATCCGTAGCGATAGACGGTGCGCGTGCCGATCACCGCGGCCGGCACCACCGGCAGCCCGAGCCGGACCGCGAGTTCGAAGGCGCCGAGGCGGAAGGGGCGCAGCCCGCTCGCGGCGGTGAACGTCCCCTCGGGGAAGACGTGCAGCCGCGCGCCCGCGCGCAGCGCCTGTTCCGCCGCGGCGAGGCTGCGCAGCCGACCGCCCGCATCGCGGCGGTCGATCGCGAGCGTCCCCGTGGCCCGCAGCGCCGCCCCCACGAGCGGCCACTCGAACGCCGGCGCCTTGGCGGTGTAGCGCGCCGGCGCCTCGAGGCCCGCCACCACCACCGGCGCGTCGAGATAGCTCGCGTGGTTGCTCACGATCACGCAGGGGCCGGGCGGCAGCGGCGGACCGCTGCGACGCACCCCCAGGCCCGCGAGCCGGAAGCCGAGCCGCAGCCCGTGGTGCATGATCGACCACGCCGTCTCGGTTCTCCGGGTGCCGTAGCCCGCCGCCGCGCTGCTCAGCACCGCCGCGGAACCGATCGCCCCGAACGCCCAAAGGCCCCAGGCGCGCTCGGAGAGCTGTCGCAGCGCCGCACGCGCCCGGCGACCCGCCGCCCCGGCGGCGAGCCCGGCCAGACGCAGCGCGCCGCCCCCGCGCGCGGGCGGACGCAGCGCGCCCGCCAGATACCGGCTGCGCGTCTCGCGCCGCCGCAGCTTGCCGCTCGAGGTCTTGGGGATCGTGCCCGGCGCCACGAGCAGCACCCGGTCCGCCGGCGCACCGATCGCCCGCGAGACCGCCGAGCGGATCCCCGCCTCGATCTCTCCGTGCCGCGCCGGCGGCTCGCGCGTCTCGGCCACCACCACGATCGCCTCGCCCGAGACCGGATCGGGGGCGTCGAACGCCACCACGCATCCCTTGCGCACCCCCGGCACCTCCCACACCGCGCGCTCGATGTCGTGCGGGTGGTACTTGCGCCCGCCCTTGATCACGATCTCCTTGGCGCGGCCGGTCACGAACAGCTCGCCGTCGGCCAGATAGCCCAGATCGCCCGTGTCGATCCAGCCCTCGCCCACCGACACCGCCTCGGTCGCATCGGGGCGGCCGAAGTAGCCGCGCATGGTCGAGGGGCCGCGGAACAGGATCCGCCCCTCGACGCGCTCGGGCACCGCGCCGCGGTGCGGATCCTCGCGGTCCGCGATCCGGATCTCGTGCCCCTCGAGCGGCCGCCCCACCCCGACGAACGCGATCGTCCGGGCCTCGTCGCCGTCGGACGGCTGCGCCTCGCCGCGCGTGGTGAACCGCTCGCGATCGACCCGGTCGATCCGCGGACCGCGGCCGAGCGGCGGGAAGCACAGCGCCACCGAGGTCTCGGCGAGCCCGTAGACCGGCATGAGCGCCTCGCGGCGGAATCCGTAGGGCGCGAACCGGCGACAGAAGCGCTCGAGCGTCTCGGGGCGCACCGGCTCGGATCCGTTCATGGCGACGCGCCAGCGCGCGAGGTTGAGCCCCTCGATATCGGCGTCCCGGATCTTGCGCACGCACAGCTCGTAGGCGAAGTTCGGCGCGGGCGACAGCGTGCCCCCGAAGCGGTGCAGCGCCCAGAGCCAGCGTTCGGGACGCGCGAGAAACTGCAGCGGCGAGAGCACCACCACCTCGATCCCGTGCAGCAGCGCGGTGAGCCACACCCCGATCAGCCCCATGTCGTGGTACAGCGGCAGCCAGCTCACCGCGACGTCCTCGGCGCTGAGTCGCACCCCGCGCCCGATCGCGTGCATGTTCGCGAGCAGGTTGCGGTGCCGCAGCGCCACCCCCTTGGGGTCGCCGGTGCTGCCCGAGCTGTACTGGATCAGCGCGAGCTGCTCCGGCTCCACCTCGAGCCGCGCCTCGGGGGCGGTGGCCCGCAGCGTCTCCACGTCGCACACCCACTCGACGCACCCGTTGCGGTCCGCGAGCAGCCGCGCGAGCTGCAACAGCGGCCGGTCGGCCACGATCGCGCGCGCACCCGCGTTGCGGATCAGCCGGTCGGCGCGCTCGAGATAGCCCGCGAGCGCGTCCATGCGGATCGGCGGGTAGATCGGCACCGCCACCGCCCCGGCGCTCACCACGCCGGCGAACGCGCGGAAGAAGTCGGCCGAGGTGGGCAGCAGCAGGATCACCCGGTCGCCCGGCAGCAGCCCACGCGACCGAAGCCCCTCGGCGAGGGCCGCGGCGTCGCGCCCGAGCGCGTCGAAGGTCACCGGCTGCGCGCGCCCCTCGTCGTCGAGCAGCCGCAGGTGCACCCGCCCGGCGCTCACCCGCGCGCGGTGCCGGATCAGCGCCGCGAGGCTCGCCACCTCGTGCTGCGGCGGGACGCGCGCGTGCTCCTCGTCGGGACGGGCGCGCGCTTCGGTTGCCGGGGCGTCCTGGCCACCGCGCCAGCGGTCGGTCGCCCGGGCGGTCTCGCCGCCGCGCGCCCGCTCGAGCGCCCGCTCGAGCGCAGCGACGCTGCGGGCGGTGCGCAGCGTGTCGTCGGGCATCTTGACCCCGAATGCCGCCTCGATGCGCGCAAGCAGCTCCGCGCGCTCGAGGCTGCCGAGCCCCAGATCCCGCTCGAGGTCCGCGTCGGCCCGAACCGCCACGCTCGGGCCGCCGATCTCGGCGAGAAGCCCCTCGACGATCGCCGCGACACCGCTCGTGCCGGGAGCGGTCTCCGCCCCGGTGCCCCGTGGGCCATCGACCATGGCTGCGCCCGCCTTGCCGTGCGAACCGATCCGCCTGCGACGGTAGCGGGCGGCTGCAGGGGCGTCAACGCCGCCGCCGCCAGCGCGTGACGAGAAAGCCGGGATGCGTGGTGCTCCCCACCGCCTCCCAGTCGGGCGGGCCGAGCCGCGCGAGGTCGAAGAACAGATCCCCTCGCGCCCCGGGCGCCTCGATACGCGAGTGCACGACCTCGTCGAGCTCGGGCCACAGCAGCTCGTAGATCTGCCGGCCCCCGATCACGTACGCACACGCGCCTCCGGGCGCGGCGGCCGCCGCCGCGAGCGCCTCGGGCACGCTCGCGCACCAGCGCACCTGCTCGGGCAGCGACGCGGGACGCGGCCGGCGCGAGAGCACGATCGAGCTGCGTCCGGGCAGCGGCCTGCCGATCGTGTCCCAGGTGCGCCGCCCCATGAGGATCGGGTGCCCCCAGGTGAGCGCGCGGAAGTGGCGCAGATCGCCCGGGCAGTGCCACGGCAGCCCGTGCTCGCAGCCCATGAGGCCGCTTGCCGTGGTGGCGAGCACCGCCACGAGCCGCTCGGGGCGCTGCTTCGGTGGCGCGCTCACACCGCGACCGGGGCGCGCAGCCGCCCCGCCGGCTTGTAGCCCTCGAGCCGCAGGTGCTCGTACTCGATCGCGAGCAGCCCCTCGAAGCCGCTGCCGCGCTCGATCCCCTCGATCCGCAGCACCGGCAGCGGGCGCGGAGTGCGCGAGAGCTGCTCGCGCACCTGATCGAGGTGGTTTTCGTACAGGTGCAGGTCGTTCCACGAGATGATCAGCTCGCCCGGCCGCAGATCGGTCACGTGCGCGAGCATGTGGGTGAGGCACGCGTAGCTCGCGATGTTGTAGGGCACCCCGAGGAACAGGTCCGCGCTGCGCTGGTACAGGTGCAGATACAGCTCGCCCTCGACCACGCTCAGCTGGAACAGGGTGTGGCACGGCGGCAGCGCCATGCGCGGCTGCGCGACGGGGTTCCAGGCCGAGACCACGATGCGGCGCGAGTCGGGATCGCGCTGCAGCGTCTCGACCGCGAGCCGCAGCTGATCGACCCCCTCGCCGGTGTGGTCGGCGTGCATGCCGCGGTACGTCGCGCCGAAATGCCGCCACTGGAAGCCGTAGATCGGGCCGAGATCGCCCGGCTCGAGTCCCTGCTTCGCGCACCACTGCGCACTCGCCCACGGCGCCCAGATCCGGCAGCCGCGGCTCTCGAGCCACGCGTTGTCGGTGCGCCCGAGCACGAAGAAGCGCAGCTCGGAGAAGACGTTGCGGAACGAGACGTGCTTGGTGGTGAGCAGCGGGAAGCGCTCGCGCAGATCGAACCGTCCCTGGCGGCCGATCACCCGCCGGGTCGGGACGCCGGTGCGGTTGCGGTGGGGGCGGCCGTGCTCGAGCACGTCGCGCAGCAGCTCGAGGTAGCTGTGCATGGGCGGGCCTCGTCGCGATTCGTGGTCCGGAAAGCGGAAGCGGGGGGCAGCGCCCCACGTCTCCTACCGTAGCAGCTCGGCACGAGGATCGTACACCGGACCGACGCGTCCGGCGGCCCGGAGAACGGAGCCGGCGACGGGGAAGGGAGTTGCGGAAGGGGGCGGGCA
>RFJN01000029.1 GCA_003694875.1 Planctomycetota bacterium
ACGGGGCTGGTGCGGGCGGGGATAAACCCCGCCCCTACAGGATATTGGGGATAATCACCACTCGTACACGATAGGGTAGCAACTCAGCGAGAGTCCGCACCCCACACCGATCCGCCCGCCTCGCGCCGCCTCCTTCGCGCACGCCAGCGCCCCGCGAGGCAGTTCCACCGGATCGCGCCCCGGACGCCGGACGAAGATCCCACGCCCCCCACACCTCCCACCGTAACCTCCCCTCGCGCCCCAACTTCCCGTAGGGGCGGGGTTGATCCCCGCCCGCACCAACCACGAACACGACCCGTCATTGCACCTGCTCAGCCCCGCCCGGGCGGGCCGGGTGGATCCCTGCACCCACGCGCCCCCCTCACGGCAACCAGCGCGTCAGCACTCCCCCCGCCACGCGCGCGATCGGCACCGGAAGGCGGCGCCACAGCGCGATCGCGCGCGCGTAGCGCGGGTTGTCCGGGGTGAGCGAGCCCGCGGTCGCCCCGGCCTCCGGCTGCCGGCCCACCACGTACCACGGCAGCGGCTGCGCCCGCGCCCCCTTCCACTGCAACTTGAAGCGATACGGTCCGCTGCCCGGGGTCGAACGGCCGAAGTCGAACACGCGCGCACCCGAGGCGATGGCGTGCTCCATGAGGTGCCAGTACAGCAGCATGTTCGCCGCCTGCGACCGGTAGGCCCGCAGCGTCGAGGCCCACGGCACCTCGTAGCTCTCGCCGTGCAGCACCGACACCGCCGCCCCGGCGAGCCGCCCCTCGCAGGTCACCACGTGGATCGCGAACCGCCGCCCGAGCACCGCGCGCAGCGCCTCGAACCAGCGCTGCGGCAGCGACGGAGAGCCGAGGTCCCGCAGGTTCTCCGCGTACACGCGATGGAACGCCCCCACCGCGCCCGGCCCGTCGAGCACCCGCGCCTCGCAACCGCAGCGCCGCGCCTTGCGCACGAGGTTGCGCGGCTTCGGGCCGATCGAGCGCCACAGCGCCTCCGGATCCCCCGACGGCAAGGGCAGCAGCACCGTCTCCTTGCGACGCGTGGCGGGCAGCGCGAGTGGACGCGCCTCGGTGTGCCGCAGCGTCAGATCCCGCGCCCCCCGCCGCCGCGCCCACGCGCCGCCGTCCCGAACGAGCGCCCGCGCCACCGTCCCGTCGTACCGCTGTCCCGGCGCCAGCACGACCCCGCCGTAGTTCACCACCGGCAACGAGGTGGCGAAACGGCCGAACACGGGACTCGACGAGAGCGCGAGCGGAAGAACGCCCCGCAGCCCCGCACCGTCCCGCGCCACGAGATACCCCACCGCAAGCCCGAGCACCCCACGCATCACGTCGAGCACGACCGGCCGGTGGTACGCGCTCGCCTCGGGGTGCCCCTGCACGAACCGCTCGATCGCCTCGCGCACCGGGCGATCGCGACGCCAGGCGATGTCGAAGACCTCGATCTCGCCGCCCTCCAACGTCAGCGCCCTCCCGCCGCCGGCCGCGCGCGCTCGAAGCGCGCCGCAAGGTGCGGCCGATAGAGCGGATCGCCCACGAGCACCTGGCGCCACGAGACGTGCGGAATCGTCTCCCAGTAGAGTTCGGCCAGGGTGTGCCGTCCCTCGATCACCCGTGCGAGCACCGCGACCGGGTCCGGGAAGCTGCCGAGATACGGCTCGTTCGTGGGCCCCCAGCTCGCCGTGATCCCGTCCTCGATCAGCCCCCGCACCCACGGCCGCCCCGAGCCCCCCCGGTGCAGCGTGTGCGCTTCCGCCGACGCCACGTGGTAGCCGATCGCCCCCGGCACGAACGTGAACGCCGGCCGGTAGCGGTTGAGCGAGTACCAGCCGACGTAGAACGCCGTGCCCTCGCAATCCCCCTTGCCGAACAGCCGCGGGGTGTCGTCGAGCAGCACCGGCAGACCCGATCGCTCGGCCAGCCGCGCCGCCTCGCGGATCCGGGTATCGAACGCGGCGTACCCCCCCTTGCCGCGCAACCCCCGCGCGTCGAAGCAGAACAGCCCGTCGAGCCCGAGCCGCTGGCCTTCCACCGCCCTGTCGATCAGCCCAATCACCTGCCGGCGCGTGGGCGCATCGAGGCGCGCCACCATGAGCGGCCGGTCGGGTCCGCGCACCGGCGCCGCCACCGGCAGGACCGGAAACGGGCGGTAGAGCGGATTGCGCGCCCAGCCCTCGAGCGACGCCGGGGGGCGCAGCACCGTGGCGATCTCGCTGTCGAACGCCGCAATCGTCGAGCGCCGCCCGTGCAGCTCCGCCCCCGGTCCCGACGGTGGCGAGGCCTCCTCCATGTCGGCCGGCCCCACACGCAACGGCAGCCCCCGCAGCACGAGAAGACAGCGGATGCGCGCACGCTCGGGTCGGCGCAGCTCACGCCGCAGCGGTGCGAGCACCCAGCGTTCGAAGTCCCGGCGCGAGATCGTCTCGCCCGGCGCCACGTGCAACCCGAACACGTTCGAACGCGGCACGCCGCGACGCGCGCAGTAATGCGCCACGATGCGGCCCGCCTCCGGATCGGCCGCGCGAGCGAGCAGCAGCACCTCGTCCGGCTCGAGCGCGAACCCGGCCGGGGCGTACGTCCACGCAACGAGCCCCACGAGGAACGCGAGACGCGCCCCCGCCCGCAGCCGACCGGGCCGGCAC
>RFJN01000030.1 GCA_003694875.1 Planctomycetota bacterium
GATCAGGGGAAGGCCGATGTCGCTCGCGGACTTGAGGTGGTCGCCGGCGAGGATCCCGAGACCGCCGGAGTAGTTGGGCAGCGACTCGTGGATCCCGTACTCGGCGCAGAAGTACGCCACCGGTCGCGCGTTGAGCGGCCCTCCGTACAGCTTGCCCCACCCGTCGCGGTCTGAGACGTAGCTCTGCAGCTGTCGGAAATGGCGGTCGATGCGGGCCTGCAGCTCGAGGTCGTCCACGCGCCGGCGCAGCGTGTCGGGATCGATCCGGTGCAGGAACGCCACGAGGTTGCGGTGGGTGGCGCGATACAGCTCGGGATCGATGTCGCGGAAGATCGAGCGGATGTCGCGGTGCCACGACCACCAGAGGTTGTCGGCGAGCGCTTGCAGCTTGTCGATCACACCGGGCATGAGCCTCTCCTCGTCGCGAGACAACTCGTGGGGGGAATGGTCAGCGGGGCACGGTCGCCTCGAGCCGCTCGACCGCCTGCCGGGCCGCCTTGTCACCCGGCGCGAGGCGGAGCACGCGCCGGTAGGCGGCGAGCGCCTGCCGACGGGCGGCGAGCGCCGGTTCCGACTTGCCGTCGCGTTCGAGCTGCTGCGCGCGCAGCTCGCGGATGCGGGCTAGCTTGCGCCAGGCGCCGGCGTTGTAGGGCTCGATCTCGACCGCGCGCCGGGCCGCGACCTCGGCGGCCGCGTACTTGCCGAGCGCGATCCGGCACGAGGCGAGGTTGATCAGCGCGGCGAGTTCGGCCGCACGATCGCCGTACCAGTTGCCCGAGGCGGCGGCCTCGAGTTCGCGCTCGGCCTCCTGCCAGCGCTTTTCGCGCATGAGGATCGCGCCGAGCTGCGCGCGGCTCGGTCCGTAGTGGGGGAACCAGGCGCGGTTGCGCTCGGCGTAGGCGCGGGCGCGCGCGCTGTCGCCGAGCGCGAGCGCGGCCTTGGCGGCGTCGCCGAGGAAGTAGGCGTTGTGCGGATCGAGGGCGAGGGCGCGTTCGAACGCCTCGTACACCTCGGCGGGGGTGGCGCCGGGCGGCCGCAGCCGTGCCAGGTCGGACAGCACCCGCGCCACGTTGGCGTGGTCGTAGGCGTTGACGGGCACGAGCCGCACCGATCGGCGATGCGCCCACAGCGCCTTCTCGAGCAGCGTGCGGCGCTCGGCGGGATCGGTCGTGTAGAAGGACGCGGTGTAGTAGGCGGTGCCGAGCTGCACCCAGTACAGCTCCTTGCCCGGGTCGAGCGCGACGGCGCGCTGCAGATCGGCGATGGCAGCCCGGGGCCGCCCGAGCGAGACGTTCGAGCGGCCGTCGCGGCACGCCATGTTGGCCCGCACCGGAATCACGATGCCGTACCACAGCCCGAGCGCGACGAGCGGCCACGGTGCGAGGGCGGCGAGCCGTGCGGGCAGCACGCGGTCGGGCCGGATCCAGGGGCGGGGGCCGGCGATCGGCGGGCCCGCGGTGGCGGCGTCGGCCTCGGTCTCGCGCCTCGCCGCCCAGGCGACGAGCAGGATTGCGCCGAGCAGCGACGACAGTGCGATCGCGCGGTTGCGCTCCCATGTGGCGTTGCCCGGCTGGGGGGGGATGGAGGAGGCGAGCACGACGGTGGCGATGAGCCCGCCGGTGGCGAGAAGGGCGCCGAGTACGGTCGGCGGGAGCAGCGGCGCGGGCGGCGTGCACGATCCGTCCGTCTCCTCGCACGCGAGTCCGTCCTCGCGCCCGTCGTAGGCGGCGAACCGCGAGAGCAGCGCCATGTAGGTGATCGCGAGCGTACCCACCCCCGCGACGGTGAAGCTGAAGAGGTTCTGTGCGTAGAAGCCCACGAGGCCGGCGGCGAGCGCGACGAGCAGCGCCCGGTCCTCGGGCCGGCGGGCGCGTCGCAGCGCGCGCCGGAAGGCGAGTGCGAGCCCGACGGTCAGCAGCCCGAGGGCGGCGAGGCCGATCGCGCCCTGGGTCGCCGCGATGTGCAGCAGCTCGTTGTGCGCCTTGGTGGGGGTGCCGTTCCACTCGACGTGCCAGTAGGCGGGGGTGCGGTAGCCCTCGAACGCGAGCTGGAAGCAGTCGAGCCCCACCCCCGTCACGGGGTGGTCGAGGAACATCTGCCACGCCGCCTTCCAGATGTGGACGCGCGACTCGTTGCCGAGCTTGGTGAGATCGGCGATGCGGTGCTCGACGTTGCGCAGCAGCTCCCGCCCGTCCGGCACGAACAGCAGCAGTCCCGCCACGGCCCCGAGCAGGCCGAGCACGGCCACCGCGGCGAGGGTGCGCGAGCCGGTGCGCTCGCGCACCCGCCACCAGCCGAACCACAGGGCGGCGAAGGCGAGAACGAGAGCACCCCAGGCGCCGCGCGAGACGCTCGCGAGCGTGACGAGCCAGCCGATCACGATCACCGCGGCGAGCAGCGCCGCGACCGCGCGCTGCCGACGGCGCCAGGCGCGCACGGCGAGGTAGGCCGAGGCGGGGAAGGCGGTGACGAGGAAGGCGCTGAGGAAGTTGGGGTGGCCCATGGTGGCGAAGATGCGCGTGAAGTCGCCGTACGAGGCGGTACGTCCCCACGAGATGGGATCGAGGCGCACGAGCTGGATCACCGCGTAGGTGGCGGCGCCGGCGCTCGCGGCGGCACTCGCCCAGAACAGCCCGCGCGCGTCGGTGCTGCCGCCGACCACGGTGCGGGTGCCGAAGAACAGCACCGCGTAGGCGGCGACGGTGAGAAGCCCGAGAAAGCTCTCGTGGGCACCGAAGAAGGCGGTGCGCACGTTCATGGCGGTGGCGGTGGAGATCGCGGCCGACAGCAGGAAGGCGAGCACGCCCCACGCCACGGGGTCGCGTCCCACGCTGCGTCGCAGCTCGGCGAGCGGTCGGGGGCGCTCTCCGCCCGGTCGGGCGACGAGCCGCCACAGCGTGCGGCTCGCTCCGAGCCCGAGCAGCAGCAGCGCGACGAGCTGCAGCAGCATCACCTTGTTGTATTCGAACACCTCGACCGTGGCCGCCGAGAACACGAGCGGCGACAGCACGAGGTGCAGCACGAGCAACCCCATCGCGACGCGCCGGCTTGGGGCGATCGCGAGGGAGGGCTCGTCCGGTCTCGCAGCGTTTCGCGCCATGGAAACAGCAGCCTAGCCACAGGCGGCGGCCGATGCCAGTGTGCGCCGCCGCCTGTGACGAGCGTCAGGGCGTGAGGCTGCTCTCGGTGACGGTACGATCGAACAGGATCGCGGGGCCCACCACCAGTTGAAATGGCTTGTCGACGGGTTCGGGCAGAAACTGCGCGTGCAGGATCAGCGTGTAGCGGCCCGCGGGCAGATCGAGGCGGCCGTCGCTCTCGGGCGACAGCAGCAGCAGCCCTCCGTTGGCGTCGCGCTCGATCACGAGAGCGAGGTCGGTCGGGTCGCCGTTGCGGTCGAAGCGCACGAGCGAGGTCCGATCCGGATCGAGGAACAGGTCGTCGGTGGTCTGGTTGAGTCCGGCGGCTTCGAGTCGCAACGGGAAGCGGCCCGGTGCGGGGATCTCGAAGAAGATCTCCTGCTCGAGACTGCCGGAGAAGTCGATCGGCGGCAGGACGATCGTCTCGGTGTTGGTCCGCACGCCGTTGACGTCGACGCCACCCACGACGGTGCCTTCGGGCAGGTCTCCGAGCAGGTCGGTGATCTCGAAGCCGTTTGGGGGGGCGTCGTCGCTCGGGGTGAAGGGGTTGAGGTTGACGCGAATGGTGAACGAGCCGCCGCCGGTGAGGGTGCGTGCACTGACGACCACGAAGAAGAAGCGGTTGGCGCGGCTTCCGCGCAGTTCGGTGTAGATCGATGGCCCCGTGCTGCCGGTGGTGTCGTCGCGCAGCGCCATGGAGCCGCCGGCGGGGTTGAGCAGTTCGACCACGGGATCGAAGGCACGGGAATCGACGGTGATCACCGCCTGGCTGACGACCGGCTCGACGCCGGTATCGGGGATCTCGAAGGCGAGGATGCGCTGTTCCCCGGGGGCGAGCGACGTCGTGGTGGCGGGTCGTTGCGTGGTGATGTCGAGCACGGTGGGGTCGGCGTCGTTGACCTTCGGCAGGTTGGCTCCGTTGTCGAAGATGAGGTTCGTGTCGTAGAAGTCGGTGGTCGCCGTCGCGAGTCGCTCGTTGTTGTTCGCAACCCCGTCCTGATCGACGCTCGAGCCGTCGAGGATGTCGAACTCGATGCGGAGCCGGCGCCGTTCCCCGTTGATGAACGTGGTTCCGGCGGGTGTGGTGAGTTCGGCGAGAGTGGCGTCGAAGTCGATCAGCGCGGTGGCCGTCGCGCCCGCGGGCAGGGCGGCGATCGGGAACGAGCCGGTCTCGATCAGACTCGGGCCGGCGTAGAGGCGGAAGTTCGCGGTCCCGGTGACGGTGGCCGCGCCGCCGGCATTGCGCAGCGTGAGGCGCGCGCGCTCGCGGGCGCCCACGAGCAGCGCCGTCGGCGCTTCGAAGTCCGTTGCGATCACGTCCGGGTTCGTGGCGAGATCGACCGTTGTCGTCGACTCGTCGTAGAGCTGTACGAGCGTGCTGCCGAGTACGGTGTTGTTGTCGATCGCCAACTCGAGGATCGGCGTGTCGCCGCTGTTGGCGAGTGCGATGAGGTAGTACAGCCCGGGGGTGAGGTCGTCGCCAGGGTTGCTGGCCTCGACACGTTGCAGGTCGTCGGGCCCGCTCGGGGTGTCGGCAAGGCGCAGCGCGGCCCCGATCTCGAGAGGCTGCGAGGCGGCGGCGACGGTGTGGGTGCGCACACGGAACGCCTGTCCGCTGAGGTCCTTGGTTCCCGAGACCGGAACGAGGAACCAGGCAACGTCGAAGTCCGCCGCGGCGAGATCGTTGCCGGTGTTGAACACGTTGCAACGCAGGGTGCCGTCGCCCGCGAAGCGCACCGCCTTGTCGAGGGCGACGACGTTGGGCCCGGTCGTCTGGGCGGTCGCGGTCGGGGTCTGCACGATCGTGCCGACGGTGGGGGCGCTTGCTGCGCTCAGCACGAGATCGGGTTGGGTGAGATCGACCCCGCCGCCGCCACCGCCCCCGCTGAACGCGAGTACGAGGGCCGTCCAGACGCCGGCGGCACAACCCGCGGCGTTCAGGCTGAGTCCGGCCAGAAGAGCGGTGGCGAGGCTTCGGCGCAGCAAGGGCGATCTCCTGTCGGTGGGGCTCGATCCGGCGCGGCCGGTGTCCTCGGTTGCGGTCTGCACGCGGCGGCGCCGTCGGCTGCGCACCCACAGCAGTCCGAGCAGCAGCAGCGCCGGGGCGAAGAGGGTACCGAAGCGGTCCGCCATGGGTCGGCCGGCGCCGACGAGCGCGCAGCCGCCTCCGCCGCCTCCCTTGCTGCCGCCCGTCTCCGGGCTGCTCGCCGGCGGTGCGGTGGGCGCACTGCTCACGGTGAAGCTCACGTCGGCGGGCAGTGCGGCGCGGCCGTCGCTCGTCTCGACGTGCACGCGGAAGCGGTAGTCGCCCTCGGTGAGCGCCGTGAAGATCGCCTGCGGATCGGAGGCGAGATTGCGGTTGGACAGCAGCACCGGGAGCCCGGCGAGCTGTTCCACGCGGAAGTGCAGCGGCGAGGGAGGCGAGGCGCTGTCGGAGGAGGCGCTTGCGTCGATCGTCACGCTGTCGCCGACCACGGGGTTGGCGGGGTTCGCCGAGGCGAGGGCGGTGACCGCGGCTCCCGAGGTGACGACGAACGAGAAGCGGCTCGAGGCGCTCACCGAGCTGTCCGGATCGACGACCGTGAGTTCGATCGTGTAGACCCCGGGTTCGGTGGGGGACAGCTGTGCGCTGCTCGCGCTCGGGTCGATCAGCCCCACGAGCGGTCCCTCGATCTGGCGCCAGGTGAAACGGAGGTTGCCGGGGCTGGAGCCGTCGGTGTCGACGGACGTGGAGCCGTCGAGCGTGATCGCGGTGTTGACGGCATACGCCGGTCCGGCCGGTGTTGCGGTGATCTTCGCCTCGGGCGGCTGGGCGAGCGAGGCATCGATCACGGGTATCTCGAGTTCGCTGGGGGCTCCGAGCCCTCCCTGCAGGTTGGCGCACTGGATCGACAGGCGGATCGTGCCGGTGAAGGGAGCGAAGACCGCGGCGGTGTCGCCGCCGGGGCTGCGGCTGAGGTCGACCGGCAGGCCGCCCGAAAGCCGGTAGCGGTAGTCGGCCACCCGCGGCACCGCCTGGCTCGCCGAGGCGTCGACGAGCAGCCGCTGACCGACGGTTGCGAAACCACCGCCGGGTACAACGACGCTCGCGGCGGCGTACGGCGGTATTTCTTCGCTGCCCGGGGCGTTGTCGATCACGGTGATGTGCACCTCGTCCGGATACGAGACGCGGCCGGCGGCGTCCTCGACCGTGAGCGCGAAGGTGAGCACCTCGCCGCTGTCGGTATCGGGAGCGGTGAAGCTCGGGTGTGCCGGGTCGGCGAGGCTCAGCGTGACGTCGCTGCTGCTATTGTTCTTGACCTGGCTCCAGGTGTAGGTGAGTGGGGTGCCGTCGGGATCGACGCTGCGGCTGCCGTCGAGCGTGACGCGCTCGCCGCGGCGCACCACCTGATCGAAGCCGGCGTGGGCGGTCGGTACCCGGTCGCCGCTGTTCGGATCGCCCTGGACGACGAGCGGCAGGACCGCGGGGGCACTGTCGAGGCCGGTGGGCCCGTCGCGCACGGTCAGCACGACGTAGTAGACGCCGGGGGTGAGGCTCGAGGCGACGGTGATGGACTCGGTCGGGTTGCCCGCCCCGAAGCCGATCGAATCCGAGCCACTGTCGGTGAACGTGAGCCCGGCCGGGGCGGGGGTGAGCAGATCGGGGTCGGTGACGAGACGCCAGTGGTACTGCAGACCCGTGGTGCCGGCGACGGGGTTCGGTACTGCGACGTGCAGGCCGTTGGGATCGGCCGAACGCGAGCCGTCGACGGTGAGGGTGCCGGTTCCGGAGTTCGGTCGCTCGAAGACGATCGGGCCGCGGGGAAGAATCGCGACGGGGGCTTCGTCCCGCACGGCGACGCGGAAGTCGCGTTGCAGCTGCGGATCGCCGTTCGCGTCGAGACTCGTCGCGACACCGACGGGCGCACTTGCGAGGGTGGCGGTCACGTGGAACCGGTAGTCGCCGCCGGTGAGCGCCGACAGGAAGAAGCGCGCCTGGGCGGGGTTGGCGCCGAGATCGAGCGGAAGGCTGACCTCGGTGAGTTCGAGTCCGCCGTTCGAGACGTAGAAATGCGGCGAGAGGCCGGCGGCGTTGGCGTCGCCGGGGAAGTTGCCCGGAACGGGAGCGTTCGCGGTGTTTGCCGTGACGGTGATGCCGATCACCTGCCCGAGCCCGAGCAGGCTCCGGCTGAGATCGATCTCGACGAGTCCGGGCGGGACGTCGCTGAGCACGCCATCGTGCGGGTTGCCGTCGCTGTCGCGCAGCCGCAGCAGGCCGCTCGCGTCGGCGTTGTTGATCACGTTCGGCAGGTTGGAGAAGAAGCTGCCGGGGCTGTTGCCGACGGTGAGATCGCTGCCGGCCGCGTCCTCGATCAGGGTCTGGTCGAAGTCGTCGGCGAACACGAGGGTGGGGGTCTCGAGGCCTCCGGCCTGGTTGTCGAGTTCGATCAGCAGCCGGTTGCCGTCGATCTCGATCCGGCCGCCGCCGGGCGGCAGCAGGCTCTGGCCGGTGGCGGGATCGAGCACCATGAAGTCCTCCGGCTCGCCGAACAGGGAGCTGTCGGAACTGGCACGGAAACTGCCACCTCCGTTGGCCGAGAGTCCCATGTCGTCGGCGGCCGAGCCGCTCACAGTGATCGAGAGCCCGGCCCCGCGGGCGTTGAGCACGGTGCCGGTCGGCAGTGTGTTCCCGGTGGTGCGCGTCTCCTCGTACGGC
>RFJN01000292.1 GCA_003694875.1 Planctomycetota bacterium
AAGACGACCACAGAGGCCTTCCTCCAACGTCTGAAGGAGATCCGCTGATGTTGACACTCACCGACGACAACTTCCGCACCGAGGTGCTCGAGAGCGATCTGCCGGTGGTGGTCGACTTCACCGCCACCTGGTGCGGGCCGTGCCGGCGCCTGGCTCCGATCATCGAGGAGCTCGCGGGCGAGTACGAGGGCAAGGTGAAGATCGCGAAGTTCGATATCGACGCCTCGCCGAACACCCCCGCCGAGTACGGGATCATGGCGGTGCCGACGCTGCTGTTCTTCAAGGGCGGCGAGAAGGTCGACATGGTGCAGGGGCTCGCGCCGAAGGACGCGCTGAAGAAGCGCATCGACGCGCTGCTCGGCTGAGCGAGGGCACGAGGAGAGGGGCCATGTCGAACCACAAGGTGATCATCATCGGCGGGGGCCCGGCGGGCTATACCGCCGCGCTCTACACCGCGCGCGCGCGCCTCGAGCCGTTCTGTCTCGAGGGGCTGCAGTACGGCGGCCAGCTCATGACGACCACGGAGGTCGAGAACTTTCCCGGCTTCCCCGAGGGAATCGACGGCCCCGCGCTCATGGACCGCATGCGCCAGCAGGCCGAGCGATTCGGAGCGCAGTACCGCTCGCGCGACGTGACCCGGGTCGCGTTCTCGAGCGATCCCGGCGAGCCGCACACCGTGTGGGTCGACGAGGACGAGAGCTACACCGCCCCGGTGGTGATCGTGGCCACGGGCGCGCGTCCGCGCAAGCTCGGTCTCGAGAGCGAGGAGCGGCTGTGGGCGAAGGGCGTGAGCTCGTGCGCGACCTGCGACGGGGCGTTCTTCCGCGACAAGGTGGTGGCGGTGGTGGGCGGGGGCGACAGCGCCATGGAGGAGGCGCTGTTCCTGACGCGCTTCGCCCGCAAGGTCTACATCATCCACCGCCGCGACGAGCTGCGTGCGAGCCGCATCATGCAGGAGCGCGCGCTCGCCAACGAGAAGATCGAGCTGCTGTGGTCGTACGTCGTCGAGGAGATCCTCGGCGAGGACCACGTGACGGGGCTGCGGCTGCGCAGCACCAAGGACGGCAGCGAACGGCTGCTCGAGGTCGACGGTTTCTTCCTCGGCATCGGCCACCTGCCCAACACCGACATCTTCCGCGGCCAGTTGCGCATGGACGACGAGGGCTACCTGGTACCCGAGGGCGCCACCGCCATGGACCGGCCGGGCGTGTTCGCCTGCGGGGACTGCGTCGACAAGCGCTACCGGCAGGCGATCACCGCGGCCGGCATGGGCTGCATGGCGGCGATCGACGCCGAGCGCTACCTCGAGGAGCGCGGTCTGTAGGCAAGCCCTCGCGGCGGCGGGCGCGTGGCCGCAGCCCGTCGCCGCCCTCGCCCGGCTACGCCCCGTCCGTGCCGTCCGCCGCGCCGCCGAGGCTCGCGCGCAGGTGTCCGAACGCGCGCCAGGCCGCACGCGCGCGGCGACGCAGTCCCGTTCCGGCGAGCGCCTCCCCGAGTGCCGCGACCCCCTCCCGCAGGCGCTCGCTCTCGGGGAACCACCACGGCATGGGCACCGACGGGTAGCGGTTGACGTGCACGTGCCGCCGGCTCACGAACTCGAGCAGCCCGTAGCGCGAGCCGATCACCCCGATCCCCGACGCCTTCACCCCGCCCCACGGCGCGTCGGGGATCCCCGCCATGGTGAGGTGGTCGTTGACGCTCACCGCGCCGGCGTCGATGCGCTCGGCGATCCGCGTGGCGCGCCGCACGTCGCGGCTCCACACGCTCGCGTGCAGCCCGTAGGGCGTGTCGTTGGCGAGCTGCACCGCCTGCTCCTCGGTATCGAAGGGCGCGATCATGACGCCCGGGCCGAACAGCTCCTCGCGCGTGAACTCGCTGCCGCGCTCGACGCCGACGAGGACCGTGGGCTCGTAGAACAGGCCCTTCAGTCCGGGAACGCGGCGCCCGCCGGTGAGCACCTCCGCGCCCTCTTCACGCGCGCGACCGATCATGCCCTCGACCACCTCGAGCTGCCGCTCCCAGGTGAGCGAGCCGATATCGACGTGCTCGCGGTCGTCGCCCACCCGCAAGGCACGCGTGTGCTCGACGAACCGCTCGACGAAGCGGTCGTACAGCGGCCGCGCCACGTAGACGCGCTGCGCGCTCGCGCACACCTGCCCCGCGTTGAAGAACGCCCCCCACACGAGCCCGCGCACGGCGTTGTCGAGGTGCGCGTCGGCGAGCACGACCGCCGGCGCGTTGCCTCCGAGCTCGAGCACACAGCACTTGTCCCGCTCGGCGGCGGCGACGTGGATGCGGTGGCCGGTGCGGCCGGAGCCGATGAAGAAGATCTTGTCGGTGTGCTCCACCACCGCGGCGCCGGTGCGCCCGTCGCCGGTCGCCACGATCAGCACGTCCTCGGGCACGCCCGCCTCGTGGAAGATGCGCCCGATCTCGAGGCCGCTGAGCGGGGTGATCTCGCTCGGCTTGAGGATCACGGCGTTGCCGGTCGCGAGCGCCGAGACCGTGGACTGCATGGACAGAAACAACGGGAAGTTCCACGGCGAGATCACGCCCACCACACCGATCGGCCGCGCCACGAGGTGCGAGCGACGGCCCATGAGCGCGTAGTGCCGCAGCGAGAGGCGCTCGGGGGCGAGCACATCGGCGGCCGCCGACGCAGCCCAGCCGATCCAGTCCGCGCTCGGGTTGACGTCGCTCAGCAGCGCGCCGGTGTACGTCTTGCCGCACTCGTGCGCGACGCGCTCGGCGATCGCGCGCGCCTCGGAAAGAAGCGCCTCACGCGCCCGATCGAGAATCTTGCGCCGCCCGGCAAGCCCAAGCCGCCACCAGCCCGGCTGTGCGACGCGCGCACGCGCCACCGCATCCCGCACCCACGCGGCGTCGCGCAACGGCACCTCGCCGATCGGCTCGAGCGTCATGGGATCGTACGAGCGGATCCGCCCCTCGCCGATCCGGTCGAGCCGGATCGCGGTGTCGGTCGTCGTGGCCGTCGCCATGGCCCCTTCCTCCCCTTCGCGCGCTCGCCCCTGCGGGCCGCGCCTTCCGTTGCATGCAGCATAGCAGCAAGACGAGAGCGCCGCCGACGATCGCCTGTGGCGACCGCCGACGGCGGCGTGTCGGCCTGCAGAACACGCGGTGGTGGTGCCGGCAGGGAGGGCGGCGCCTCAGCTCGCGGCGCCGCCCTGCTGCTTCTCGCGCATGCGCTGCGCGACCGTGGCGAGGATCGCGCGGGCGCGCACGGTCGTGGGATCCTCGCCCTTGGGGTCGTTGTCGATCGCCGCGCGCAGATCGCGCAGCCCCGCCTCGTGTTCGCCCTGGATGATCCGGAGCTCGCCGCGGTTGGCGAGCGCGGTCACGTGCTTCGGATCGCACTCGAGCGCCTTCGAGTACGCCTCGATCGCCTCGTCGACGTGGTCCTTGCCCATG
>RFJN01000293.1 GCA_003694875.1 Planctomycetota bacterium
CGGACGAGGCGCCCGCCGGCGACGGGGCCCGCCGGGTCGAAGCGGCCGCCGGCGGCGAGACCGCACTGACCAGCCCGCTGCTCGCCCCCGAGCTGCGCCGCGGCGGTCCGTTGTCGAGCCGTCGCGGCCGCGCGTAGGGGCTCGCACGCAGCTCCTTGAGCGCGAGCTTGCTCACGTAGTGCAGCACCGAGGCGACGAGCCCCGCCACCCGGTGCGGCCGCGGCTCCGGCACGTCGATCGCCACGTCGGCCCGCCCCTCGAGACGCGCCCGCCCGATGCACAGACACAGCACCTTCGCGCCGCGCTTGCGCGCGTGCTCGAGCACCGAGCAGAACATCGGATCGACGCAGTCGCCCACCACACACAGCAGCGCGTCGAGCGGTCCGATCCGGCGTGCGGTCGCGGCCGCGCCCTCCGGGGAGGGCACGAGCACGTCGGTCGGAAGCTGGCTGCCGTCCTGGTGCCGCCGCCCCACGACGTCGGTCGCGGCGTGGTCGGCGAGCAGATGCAACCGCCCCTCGCCGAACAGCAGCAGCCGTCCGCCGCCGCGCACCGTCTCGGCCATGGCGCGCACGAGCGGCATGAACACCGACGCGTTGCGCCGCACCGCCTCGCGCGTCTTGAGCGCCTGGCGTTCGGCCCGGGCGCGCGGATCGGCCTGCGTCACGGCGTCTCCTCCCGCCGCTCGCCCACACGCCCCTCGGCCGCGCGCTCCACCTGCGCATACAGCGCCTGCGCCGCGCGGCGCGCCGCCTGCGCCGCCCCGCGCTCCACCTGCTGCAGCCGCTCGACGATCCGGGTCGTCGACACCCCGCCCACCAGCGGCGCGAGCACCACCTGCCCGCCGGCGGCCTCGACGATCGAGCGACCCACCACCGGACGGCCCTCGTAGTCGCTCGCCTTCACGAGCACATCGGGCACGATCGCCTCGATCAGCGCAAGCGGGGTGGGCTCGTCGAACACGATCACGTGGTCGACCGCGCCGATCGCCGCGAGCATGCGCGCCCGGTCCTGCTCGGCGAGGATCGGGCGTCCGGGCCCCTTGAGCTGGCGCACCGAGCGATCGCTGTTGAGCCCCACCACGAGGTGCTCGCCCTGCGCGCGGGCGAACTGCAACATCTTCACGTGCCCCACGTGCAGCAGATCGAAACACCCGTTGGTGAACACGACGCGCTTGCCGCTGCGCCGCAGCTCTTCGAGCGGCCCCCCCACGAACGCCTCGAGCGAGATGATCTTGTGCGCCTCCGGCTCGCCGCGGGAGCGGATCTCGGCCGCGATCTCCTCGCGCGAGACCGGCGCGACCCCGATCCGGCGGATCTCGATCCCCGCCGCGACGTTGGCGAGTTCGGCCGCCACCGCCCAGTCCAGACCCGCCGCACGCGCCAGGCCGATGGTCGCGAGCACCATGTCGCCCGCGCCGGTCACGTCGTAGACCTGCCGCGGCTCGGTGGGCACATGCAGCGGCTCGCCGTCCCGCGGCACGCAGAAGATCCCGTCCCGGTCGAGGGTGAGCAGCGCGCACTCGAGCTCGAGCGTCTCGACGAACCGGCGCCCGATCCGCTCCCAGCTCGCCCGGTCGGCGGGACGCTCCCCGCTCGCCTCCGCGGTCTCGGCGCGGTTGGGAGTGATCGCGCTCGCCCCCCGGTACAGCGCATAGTCGCGTCCGCGCGCCGGGTCGACGATCCAGCCGATCCCGCGCCGGTCCGCCTCGGTGCGCAGCGCCGCGAGCAATCCCGGGGTCACGAGCCCCTTGGCGTAGTCGCTCACGAGCACCACGTCGACGCCGTCGAGCGCGGCCGCGAGCCGCTCGATCAGGGTCTTCTCGAGTTCGGCACCGAGCGGCGCGGCGCGTTCGCGATCGACGCGCAGCACCTGCTGGTCGTGCGCGATCATGCGCGTCTTGCGCGTGGTGGGGCGTGCGGGATCGCGCACGAGCCCGTCGAGTTCGACCCCCTGTCGTGCGAGCAGGGACGCGAGCAGATCGCCGGCCGCGTCGTCGCCGGTGACCGCGAGCAGCCGCACCGCCGCACCGAGCCGGCGCAGCATGCCGACCACGCTGCCCGCGCCGCCGGGCCGCTGCTCCTCGCGCTCGACGTTGAGCACCGCGATCGGCGCCTCGGGCGAGATGCGCTCCACGCGCCCGAACACGTAGTCGTCGATCATCACGTCGCCGAGCACGAGCACGCGCGGGCGTCCCATGCACTCGAGGGCCTGCAGCAGCTCGGAGCCGGACGGCGGCGTCATGGCGTCTGTGCCTCTCGCGGCGCGAGCACCGCGCCCACCAGGGTGTAGCTTCCCTTGCGCACCGGCACCGTCGCCTCGAGCGGTCGCATTCCGGGGCGCGTGATCCGCAGCTTCCAGGCGCCCGGAGCGAGCCGCAACACGACGGGTCGTCCCCCCGGTTCGCCCGGAAGCGGCTCCATGATAAGCGTCTTGCCTCCCGCCTGCACGCGCGCGCCCGCACCGGCTCCCACCACGATGATGCCCTGTCCGTCGCGGGGCGGACGCCAGCGGCCGGCCGGCGAGCCGAGCAGCGAGACCGGCTCGGGCAGCACCCAGGCCGGCTCGTAGGCGCTGCCGAAGGCGCCGCCCGCCTCCCCACCGGGCCGGTAGATCGCCGTCGAAATCGCTCCGCGCGTGAGCAGCCGGTCCTCGAGGTCGGCCGGCGGATCGACGAGCACCCACACCCGCGCGGTGACCGGCACCCGGCCCGGCGCCTCGAGACGCCAGCGCTGCTCGCCGCGTCCGCCGCGCGGGTTGGGCACCCGCAGCCGACCGCGCTCGTCGCGCCCGGGTGACCGGCCGTCGACCGTCACCGCGACCTCCGGCGCGAGCCGCACCGGCACCCGCCGCTCGCCGGGCCCGGCGCACCCGACGGCCAGCGCCAGCCCGAGCGCAAGCCCGCAGTACGGCGCGATCGCCCCGCGCCTCACGGCGTGTCCTCCCCGAGCGCGGCGAGCACCGCCATGCGCAACAGCGGCAGGTTGATCTCGTGGTGGCCGATCACCGCGATCCCGCGCCGCACCGGCCGCCCGATCACGTTCGCCTCGGTGCGATAGTGCCGCTGCATGTCGAGGTTGGCGGCCACCACGTCGTCGAGCCCGTGGCCGAGGTTGCGCGCGATCGAGACGAGCTTCAGGAACACCTCGGGCAGCAGCACCGCCGAGCCCACGTTCGCCCACAGCCCCCCTTCGAGGCGGGCGACCACGGCGGCCGCGAGCCGAAAGTCGATCTCGCACGCCCGGCCGAGCTGCGCCCAGTCGAGCGCGGGGTGCATGTGCACCGTGTCGGTGCCGAGCGCGACGTGCACGGTGGCCGGCAGCCCGAGCCGGGCCGCGGTGGCGAGCACGCTGTGGCGGGCGTGCGGCAGCGCGAGTGCGGCGCGTCCCACCGCGCGTCCGAAGCCCTCGCCGCCCGCGCCACGACGCGCCGCCTGCGCCATGGCCTCGGCCGTCTCGCGCACCCAGCCGAACCGCCCGTCGCGGATCGTCTCCGCCACCCGTTCGCTCGTCTCGCCCGCGAACGCGATCTCCCAGTCATGGATCGCGAAGGCGCCGTTGACCGCGATCGCGGTCACGATCCCGCGCTCCATGAGGTCGCAGATCACCGGCCCGCAGCCGACCTTCACCACATGCGCCCCCATGGCGAACACGATCTCGGCGCCCGCGCGGTGTCGGTGTGCGATCTCGGAGGCGAGATCGCGCAGCGCGCGCGCGCCGAGGAAGTCGGGCAGCGAGTCGAGAAACGCGCCGACACTCGCCCCGGGGGAGGCCGGCGGGCGGAAGCGTTCGATCGAGACGAGGTGGCTGCGCGCCGAGAACGGCAGCGTTCGCGCGGCCCCGAGATCGAGCGGTTCGAGCGGCTCGGTCACGGCTCTCCCTCCGGCGGACGGGTCTCTTCGCACAGCGCCTCGAGCAGAAACTGCAGCGCCGCCTCGCCGTCTCGCAGCTCGGCCCGGATCTGCAGCACCCGCTGCGGCAACGCGGTCGGCGGCAGCGCCGACAGCTTGACCGCGTCCTTGTGCGTGGTCAACAGACAGCGTGCACCGGCCGCCCGGGCCGCCGCCTCGATCTCGGCGAGATCGGCCTCGGTGTACGGGTGGTGGTCGGCGAAGGCGCGCCGCCCCACGAGCCGAGCCCCGAGCCGTTCGCAGCTCGCGAAGAACGCCGCGGGGTTGCCGATCCCACAGAACGCGTAGACCGCCTGCCCCGCGAGCGACGCCACCGGTTCGCGGCCGGTACCGTGCACCTCGGTGACCTCGAACGGCACGAACGCGACCTCGCCGATCGGCGCCTCGGGTGCGAGCCGCTGCACCCGCGCGCGCAGCGCCTCGATGCGCTCGCGCGAGACGAGTTCGCAGCGCGTGAGCAGCACCATGTCGGCGCGCCGCAGGGCGCGGGGTGGCTCACGCAGCAACCCGCGCGGCAGCAGGTAGCCGTATCCGAAGGGGCAGGTCGCGTCGAGCAGCACCAGGTCGATGTCGCGATCGAGCCGCCGGTGCTGAAAACCGTCGTCGAGCACGAGGAAGTCGGCGTCGTGGTGCGCCACCGCCGCCTGCGCCGCGCGCACTCGGTCCGGGTGCTGCAGGTGCACGATCCCCGGCAGGCGTTCGGCGAGCAGCAGCGCCTCGTCGTTCGGCCCGCGCGTCGCACCGTAGCCGCGGCTCAGGATCGCGGGCCGGCGGCCCCGACGCACGAGTTCGGTGCAAATCCACTCCACCAGGGGGGTCTTGCCGGTGCCGCCGGCGGTCAGGTTGCCCACGCTGACCACCGGCGCAGCGGCCCGTCGGACCGGCAGGACTCCTGTGCGGTACAGGGCGTTGCGCACCGCCACCGCCGCACGGTAGCCCCAGGAGGCGAACCGCAGCAGGGCGCGTGCGAGCGCCGGCAGCACGCCGCGCGCCTCGCCGCTCACGATCGCGCGCCAGCGCCCGAACGCGCCCGTGTCCGCCTCCGCGCCCCGGGCCCGGCCGCGGCCCGAGTCTGCGGTCAACGCGACGAGAGCGTGGACGCGCGCGCGGGGCGCTCGGACGAGCGGCGCTGCGGCGACCGCGCGCTGTCTGCCGCCCCGGCCGGCTCGACCGGCCGCTCGAGCCACGCTCCGATCCGCCGCAGCTTCTCGTAGCGGCCCGCGAGCAGCGTGTCGGTATCGAAAGAGTCGAGTTCTGCGAGCGCGCGCTCGAGCGCCGCGCCGAGCAGCCCGCTCGCCCGTTCGGGGTCGCGGTGCGCGCCGCCGGCGGGCTCGGGCACGATCGCGTCGATCACCCCGTGGTGCAGCAGGTCGTCGGCGGTGATCTTGAGGATCGCGGCCGCATCCGGCGCGCGCTCGGCGGTCTTCCACAGGATCGCGGCGCAGCCCTCCGGCGAGATCACCGAGTAGTAGGCGTTCTCGAGCATGAGCACCCGGTCGCCGACCCCGATCCCGAGCGCGCCGCCGCTGCCGCCTTCTGCGAGCACGACGCAGACCACCGGCACCCGCAGCGCGGACATGGCGCGCAGGTTCTCGGCGATCGCGAACGCCTGCCCGCGCTCCTCGGCGCCCACGCCGGGGTAGGCGCCGGCGGTGTCGATGAAGGTGAGCACCGGCAGCCCGAGCTTCTCGGCGAGCCGCATCTTGCGCAGCGCCTTGCGGTAGCCCTCGGGGTGCGGCATGCCGAAGTTGCACTCGAGCCGCTCGCGGGTGCTCGAGCCCTTCTGGTGCGCGACCACCATCACGCGTCGGCCGGCGAAGCGCGCGAGCCCGGTCACGATCGCCCGATCGTCGCCGAAGGCGCGATCGCCGTGCAGCTCGATCCAGTCCTCGAACAGCGCCTCGCGGTAGTGGGCGAAGCCGGGCCGCAGCGGGTGGCGGGCGAGCTGGACCCGCTGCCACGGCGAGAGGTTCGAATACGTTTCACGCACGAGATCGGCGGCACGCAACCGCAACTCCTCGATCTGCGCGGTGAGGTCGGTGCCGGAACTGCGCGCGAACTCGACGAGTTCGTCGATCTTCGCCTCGAGTTCCACCACCGGCCGCTCGAAGTCGAGCACCGCCGTGCCGCCGCGAGCGGCCGCCCTGCGGTAGCTCCCGCTCGATCCGCCTGTGTCCGCCATGCCCCTCACCTCGCTCTCGTGCGGTCCGGACGCCGCCCGTTCACAGCCATCGGCCGGCGGCCACCGCAACTTGAACCCGCATCGGGCCCGCGCCCGTGCTCCGACCGACGGTATCGGGAGCCCCCGACGCCCGCGTGAAACGATCGGAACGAAAACGGCGCGGCCGCCCTCCTGCGAGCAAAGCGCGCGCCGCAGCCCGCGACGCGCGCCGTCCCTTCGCCTTCCCTGTTCCTGTTACTTCTTGTCCGCCTTCGGGATGAATCCCTTCAGGATCTCGTCGAACGCCGCCTCGTTGTCCTCCCATCGGTCGCTGTCGCACTGCATGATGATCTCGTAGAGACGCTTGAGCGTGACGACCATGACATGGCGGTAGGTCTGCTCGTTGGTGCGCACCTCGACCTTGCGCGACGCGTTGCTCGCCGGCGCCGCCTCGTAGCCCGAGTAGTAGACCTCGGCGGCGGGGAAGCCGTAGACGTCGATGATCTTGCTGTCGTCGATCGTGGGCGAGCGCAGCCGCATGCCCGCCTGGCTCTCGATCTGCTCGAGCGCGCCCTCGGGGGTGGTGAGGTCCATGTTGCCCTGCGCGATCACGATCACCCGCCCCGTCGTGGCGGGATTCTCGATCCGGATCGCCTCCTGGCCCTGCACGTCGTCGGGCCGGAACTCCCAGCCCTCGGGCTTCTTGATCTCGAAGGCGAGCTTGTCCGACACGAACGTGTCGCCCTTGACCTCGCCGAGCGGCTCGAGCTTGAGCGAGAGGATGAAGTTCTTCCAGTCCCCGGTGAGTTCGTCGACCGGGAAACCGAGAAGCTCCTCGAACTTGCGCGCGTAGTACTCGGGGTACTGCTGCGGCATGAGCTGCGGCGGCTTCGCGGTCACCACCTTGAAGAACTGGTTGAACACCTTCTTGAGATCGACCTTGTGGCCGTTGATCTCCACGGGCTTGCCGTTGCCCCGGTGCAGGAAGTAGTACACGAGCGACCAGCCGTACGGGTAGGTGAGACCCGCCATGCGCTGGTACTGTCCGAGGTCGGTGCGCAGAAACCGCGAGATCGGCGGCGCCTGCCCGGACCTGAGGATGCGCTGGATCATCATGAGCCGGTCGCGCGGGATCCCGATCGTGAGCTTGCCGTTCTTGTCCATCCGGTAGCCGTCGCCGAAGTAGACCGCCAGGCCCTCGACCCACCACGGCGGCCGGACCATGAACTGCATCGCGGTCCCGTCGCACAGGATGTGCTCGAACTGGTGGGTGCACTCGTGGGCGAGCACCTCGCGCGTGCCACCGGTCGTGCCGAAGCTGCCATGGAACGCGGCCACCATACGGTCGGGGTACGCGTTCGGGTTGTCGGACTTCGGACGGTAGTAGCCGCCCACCCCGGGCGTCCCTCCGCCGTAGGTCTGGAA
>RFJN01000294.1 GCA_003694875.1 Planctomycetota bacterium
CCGCTCGTCTCGAGCCGACGCACGTCGGAGCCGGACAGGAACACGAACGTGCTCGACTCGGTGAGATCGTCCGGTGCGGGCGCCTGTGCGTCGGGTTCGAGCCGGCGCACGTCCGAGTCGGACAGGAACACGAGCGCGGAGGACTCGGTCAGATCGAGTTCATCCGAGGCGGGCTCCGCGCCGGGTTCCGGCTCCTCGGACTGCCCCGGTCGCGCCTCCTCGTCCCGCCGTTCGCTCACCACGGCCCCCGCCCTGCCCCTCGCGCCACCGCGATTCTAATCCCGGAGCGCAGCGAGCGGGAGCGCCGACGCTGGCGGCGAGCGCGGCGGATCGGGTACAACCGCCGCCATGCGCTGGTTCACCGTGTACCTCAAGCCGTTCAAGTTCGACGACGTGCTCGAGGCGCTGCTCGCGTTCGGGGTGGAGACGCCCGGCGGGATCCGTGCGCTCACCGTGGAGCCGGTGCGCGGCTACGGACGGCAGAAGGGGCATCTCGAGCTGTACCGTGACGACGGCGACCGCATGACGTTCCTGCCGAAGCTGCGGCTCGAGTTCGCCGCGCCGCGCAGCCGCGAGCGCGAGATCATCGACGCGGTGCGCGAGGCGGCGCGCACCGGCCGGATCGGCGACGGCAAGATCCTCGTGCGCGAGCTGCGCGCCCACCACCCGCTCGCCGACGGCGGGTGACACGGTCGGGGGCGTTCGCTAGGCTCTGTCGGGAAACGAGCCCGTCGCGAGAGATCCGGCTGGCGCCGACGGGCGAGGAGCGAGGTTCGAAGACGCCGGAGGCGTACGGAAGTACGTCGAGGACGGCTTCGGTTCTCGTGACGCCGCAAGTCGGTGATCGGCCGGAGATCGCAGCAGGGGGCGTTTCCCGACAGAGCCCGGGCTCGGAACGCGGCGGAGGCCGGGCGGTCGGTGGGCCGCGCTGCCGGGCGCGCAGCGGTGCGGGCGCGCGTCGCGCACGTGGCGGAGACGGACACGGACGGGCACGCACATGGCGGTCGTGGCGGGCATCGACGAGGCGGGCTACGGACCGTTGCTCGGTCCGCTCGTGGTCGGCGTCACGGCGTTTCGCCTGCCCGAGCCGGTGCTCGATCGACCCGAGGGGCCGGGGTCGCTGTGGCAGCGGATCGGTTCGCACGCGGTGCGCAAGCGCCCGCCCCGGGGGCGGGGCGCGGCGCAGCGCGACCGGCGGCTGGTGGTGTGCGACTCGAAGAAGCTGCATGCGGGCGGTCGCGGACTCGCGCGCATGGAGCAGACGGTGCTGTGCTTTCTGGCGACCGCGACCGGGGCGCCGCTCGGCCGCGCCGCCGGGGCGAGCCGCCCGGGCTGCTGCGGCGCCTCTCGGCTCGCGGACTTTGCCGCCCAGCCCGCCGACGCCCTGCTCGCCGCACTCGGCGCGCGGCCGCTCGGGGCCGAGACGTGTCCGTGGCTCGACGGCTCGAGCCCACAGCTTCCCGCCTTCTCGTTCCGGCGCGAACTCGAGACGCGACGCGCCCTGCTCGCGCGGGCGCTCGAGCGCGCGGGGCTCGAGACGCTGCACGTGCTGCCGGTGGTGCTGCACCCGCACGCCTTCAACGAGGGGGTGCGGCGGCACGGCAACAAGCACCGCTACGAGTGGTCGGTGATCGCGCGCGCACTCGAGTGCCTGTGGGAGCGCTACGGAGACGAGGGGCTCGACGTGACGGTCGATCGGCTCTCGGGCCGCAGCGTCTACGGCCCCGCGCTCGCCCGCCGCTTCTCCGGAGCGCAGGTGGTCGCCGAGACGCAGGACGAACAGCGCTCGCAGTACCGGGTCGAGGGCGGGGGGCGTCGCATGCGGGTGCGCTTCGTGGTGGGCGGTGACGAACACGCGCTGCCCACCGCCCTCGCGAGCCTGTGCGCGAAGTACTTTCGAGAGCTGTACATGCAGCCGCTCAACGCCTACTTCTCCGAGCGCGTGCCCGGGCTGCGCCCCACCGCCGGCTACGCGCAGGACGGACGTCGCTTCCTCGCCGAGATCGAGCCGGTGTTCTCGCGCGAGAGGCCGTGTCCGCGCGAGGCGCTCGTGCGCTGCTGTTGAGAGCGCGGTGTCGGGCTCAGGCGGCGCGCTCGGCGTCGCGTGCCCCCGGACCGCCGCGGTTCGGACGCGGGATGGGCGTGAACACGCGCGCGGGCAGCGGCATGGCGATCCCCTCCCCCACGTCGATCGCAAAGCGCCCCTCGCCGCTCGTGCGCAGCGCGAAGGGGCCGGTGAAGCTTCCGTCCTCGAGGTGGCACAACACCTCGAAGCTCGTCTCGAGCGTTCTCGCCATGCGACTCGTCCTCCCGGTCGGGCGGGGACGTTGCAAGCACCGGGCCGGGCGAGGGCCGGCGCCGCGAACACGCCCCTGCTGCAGAGATCGGCACAAGAGCCGCGGTGTCCGGAGCCGCGCGAGGGCCGCGTATCGAGGCGAGCGGACCGGAGCCGGCGTCCGGCGATCCGACAGGGTGTCGGAGGGGGCAACATCGTGACGTAGGACACAGGAAGGGGGGAGCGGGAACGAGGTGCGGGGAGAGCGAGCCATGCAGCGACCGTACGAGACCGAGCGACGCGAGTTCGCGCGCGTCAACGTGGACGTGCCCGTGCGCTACAAGTTCCTCTCGCGCGAGCACCCGGTTCCGGACGAGATCTTCGAGGGCCGGTGCGCGAACCTGAGCGGTGGCGGACTGCTGCTGCTCGGTCGCGTGCCGGACGAGGGGCTGCTCGCGCCGCTGCTGACCCACCGTGTGCTCGTCGGGGTCGTGCTGCAGCTGCCGACGCTCGCCGAGCCGATCAAGGCGCTGTGCCGCGTGGGCTGGATCGAGTCGCACCCGGGCCGCGAGCGGGTCCCGCTCGGGCTCACCTTCCGCGAGATCACCCGCGAGCACCAGGACGCGATCTTCCGCTACGTGATCCGCGCCCACCTGCCCTGAACTCGGCTCCCCGGTTCCGCACGGCCCCTTCGGTGCCGAGGCGGGCCGGCGGGACCGGTGGACGGGGACGGCAGGGTCAGCACGGAACGAGGCGTCCAGGGCGCGGCGGCCAGACGCGGTGGCTCGTCGCGGCCTCGTGGTGGGCAAGCGCAGCATGTCGGGCGGCGCAACCGATCGCCTCGCCGCAGCGCGCGGGCGCGCCGCCGTCGTCCTTGCCCAAATCCGAGGCGTGCCACGCCCACCCGTAGGGGCGGGTGGATCCCCGCCCGCACCAGCCCGGCACACGACAAGCCCTTGCACCGCCCGGATCGACTCGCGGCTAGCGGTCTTCGGAAGACGCCGTGGCGCGCACCCCGGAGGCGGTGACCGGCGTGCGCACCCAGCGCAGGATCTCGCGCAGCCGCGGCGGCTTGCCGGTCATGAGGATGCCCACGCGGAAGATCTTGGCCGCCGCCCACAGCGCCACCGCGGTGCTCGCGAGCAGCAGCGCCAGCGTGGCGGCGTACTCGAAGGCCGAGGGCGGTCCGGCCGCACGGTTCATCATGACGAAGGGGGTAAACGGCGGCAGGTAGCTCAGCACCCGCGCGAGCGTACCGTTGGGATCCTGGGCGATCGGCACCATGGCGAGCAAGGGCAGCATGAGCAGGATCGTGATCGGCTGCAGCAGGTTCTGCGCCTCCTTGAGGGTGTTGCACACCGAGCCGATCGCGGCCATGAGCGCGGAGTAGAAGAGGAAGCCGAGCAGGAAGTAGGTCACAAAGGAGCCGAGCAGCACGGGATCGCCGGCGATCAGCCCGAGATCGATCTGCGGCACCCCCTCGATGAAGTGCGGCAACAGCTTGGCCCCGAGGATCACGAACACCACCCACGAGCCGACCACGGTGAGGCCGGCGAGTGCTATGCCCACGATCTTGCCCGCCATGAGTTCGAGCGGCGAGACGCTCGAGAGCAGCACCTCGATGATGCGGTTGGACTTCTCCTCGATCGTGTTGGTGAGCAGCATCTGGCCCGTGGTAAAGATCGCGATCCACAGCAGGTAGGTGAACAGCGCCGGCGCCCACTGCCGCAGCATGTCCTGCACCGCGACCGCCTCCTGCGTGCCCGCCTCACCGGGCTTGCGCACCTCGAAGCGCACCGGTTCGGCGATCCAGCGTGCGGTCTCGGCGGGGATGCCCGCCTGCGCGATCCGCCGCTCGCGCACGACCTCGGTCGCAAGCCGCGTGTACCACGAGCGCAGCTCGTCGTCGGTGAGGTTGTTGGAGACGTAGCGCATGCCGGCGGTGCTCGAGACCGGGTCGGGTCCGATCACGAAGTAGGCGAAGAGCTGTCCGGAGCGCACCTGCTCGTTGAGGTAGACCAGCGGGTCGGTGCCGGCCGGCGGCTCGACGGGCACGCGCACGTAACGCGCGCGCGCGGTCTCGGGAGCGAGACGCCGCGCCTCGGCGGGATCGAGCCCGAGCCACCAGCGCCGGATCTCCTCGCGCATGAGCCCCACCGCCGCACGCGCCTCGGGCGGCAACGCGTCGCGCACCGCGGGCGGCAGCGGCCGATCGTCGCCGATCGCGGTGAGGGTCTCGGCGAGTGCCTCGCGCTGCGCGGGCTCGAGCGAGGCGAGCACCGGAGCGAGCGAGCGCAGCACCGGCGGCAGCGCGTCGAGGGTGTCGGGCTCCTCGCGATAGCGGGTGGCGAGCGCCTCGAAGACCTTGGCGAGATCGGGCGCGAGCGCGCGCTGCTCGATCGCGTCGGCGAGCCAGCCCGAGTGGTCGAGCACCGCGTAGCGCCGCGGCTCCTTGGCGCCCTCGAGCCACTGGGGCACGAGCACCGCAAGCGCCACGATCACGGGAAAGCTCAGGATCCCGATCCAGAAGGTCCTGGTCCGCACGATGTCGAGGAACTCGCGCCCCGCCACGAGCCGTGCCTTACGCATGCGTCTGCGCCTCCTGCTCGTGGCGGCGCACCGCGCGCACGAAGACCTCGTGCAGCGAGGGCGCGCGCAGATCGAAGCGCCGGATGCGCACCCGGCCGACGAGCTGCGCGAGCAGCTTCTGCGGATCGTAGCCCTTGCGCAGCACGATCTCGGCGACCTTGCCGGCGTCGTTGAGCCGTTCGACGCCCTCGAGTTCGCGCAGCACCGCGCCGTCACCGTCGTACTCGAGCCACACCGACTCGCCGTTACGCCCCCGCACCTCGGCGAGCGGTCCGTCGAGCAGTTTCTGCCCCTTGTCGATCAGGAAGATGAAGTCGCAGATCTGCTCGGCCTGCTCGAGCACGTGGGTGCTGAAGATCACGGTGCGCCCCTCGGCCTTGCAGTCGAGGATCAGCCCGCGCATGAGCTCGACGTTGATGGGATCGAGGCCGCTGAACGGCTCGTCGAAGATCACGAGTTCGGGCTCGTGCACGATCGTGGCGAGGATCTGCACCTTCTGCCCCATGCCCTTCGAGAGCGCCTGGCACGGCCGGTCGGCCCACGCGCCGAGACCGTAGCGCTCGAGCAGCGCACGTGCGCGCCGGTCGGCCTCGACGCGCCCAAGCCCCTTGAGACGCCCGAAGTAGGCGATGATCTCGGCCGCGCGCATGCGCTTGTACAGCCCGCGCTCCTCGGGCAGATAGCCGATCCGCTCCTTGACCGCCTCGCCGGTGGGCTGCCCGAGCACCTCGAGCCGTCCGGCGTCCGGCAGGTAGATCCCGGTGATCATGCGGATCGTGGTGGTCTTGCCCGCACCGTTGGGCCCAAGGAAGCCGTAGATCACCCCGCGCGGGACGCGCAGCGACAGATCGCGGACGGCGACCACCTCGCCGAAGCGCTTGGTCACCCGCTCGAGAACGATCGCCTCGGTCTCGCCCACGCTGCGCTGCCCCCGGTGCGGTGCGGATCCCCGTGCGCCGCCCTTGTACCC